>JAGUVE010000088.1 GCA_020063075.1 Parcubacteria group bacterium
CGTTGCTGCAACCGCGAATCCCTCCACCAACCGCCAGGAAATCGGCTGCAAATAAAATAGTCATTTCAAAAGCTACCTATCTCGGATTTAATCTGTAAGGAAACTCTTGACATCGGTTTTTATTTTGTTAGAATAAAATAACCCCATCCAGGGGATAGGGATAATATCAAATAATAAAAACTATGGCAAAAGATGTTATTTGCGGGATGTATGTTGACGAATCAAAGACGCCGTTTAAAACAACCCAAGACGGGGAGCAATATTTTTTTTGCAGCAACACCTGTCTTGGTACCTTTTTAAAACCAGAAAAGGAAATCAGAAAATTAAAATATCTCAGCATCTTTGCCTTGGTATTTGGCGGGCTGACGGCAATTTTTGAATATATATATAAAATCAGCTGGTTTGGTATTTCAAATTATATTTGGCTTTTTTTTCTGGCAACCCCGGTTCAGTTTATTGCCGGCTGGAGATTTTACAAAGGGACTTTGGATGCCATAAAGGCAAAACAGGCGAATATGGACAGCTTGATTGCCCTGGGCACTTCGGCCGCCTGGCTTTACAGCGCGATTTATGCTTTCCAGGGAATTTTTTGGCCGGAAATATTTCCCAAAGTCACAATGGGAGGTCCCGAGGTCTACTTTACGGAGTCGGGCTTGATAATCGGATTCATTTTGCTCGGCAAGTATTTTGAACATTTGGTCAAAGGCCGGGCTTCCCGAGCCATCAGAAGGTTGCTTGACTTGCAGCCAAAATTGGCGACGGTTTTACGGGAGGGGAAAGAATCGCAAATTCCGGTTGAAGAGGTAAAAATAAATGATATTTTTCTTGTCAAACCGGGAGAGAAGATACCGGTTGACGGCATAATAATAGAAGGACGTTCATCGGTTGACCAGTCAATGCTTACCGGGGAATCCATGCCGGTTAGCAAAAAAGAGGGGGACGAAGTAATTGGCGCCACCTTGAATAAAAGCGGTCTGCTGAAAGCAAAAGCGACTAAAGTGGGCGCCGATACAACCCTTTCTCAGATAGTAAAAATGGTTCAGGAAGCGATAGCGAGTAGAGCGCCGATGCAGCGGCTGGCGGACTTGGTTTCCGCTTATTTTGTGCCGGCAGTGATAATCATTGCCTTATTTTCTTTTCTTTTTTGGTATTTTATCGCCGGTTTTTCTTTTTCTCTGGCTTTAACTATTTTTATTTCGGTTTTAATTATCGCCTGTCCCTGCGCCCTGGGAATTGCCACTCCTTCTGCAATAATGATTGGCGCCGGCAAAGGAGCCCAGAGCGGGATTTTAATCAAAAGCGGAGAGTATTTGGAAAAGACCTATAAATTAACCTCAATAATTTTTGATAAAACCGGAACCCTTACCAGAGGAGAACCTTCGGTAACCGACGTTGTTTCAATAAATTTTCCGGAAAAAGAAATCATTAAGCTTGCGGCAATTGCTGAAAGGGGCTCTGAACATCCGCTCGGTCAAGCAATAATTAAAAAAGCAAAAGAACTCGGATTCTCAATTCCTGAAGCGAAAAACTACGAAGCCGTAGCCGGTAAAGGAATTAAAGCAATCTATAATGGAGAAACCTTGCTGGTGGGGAACAGAGTGTTTATGAAAGAGCAGGGGTTTCAAATAGAACAACTTGAGGAAGTCCTCAGAAAATTAGAAGAACAAGGCAAAACCGCAGTTATTGCCGGCTACGGCAAAAAAGTAGCCGGGCTAATTGCCATTGCCGACCGGCTGAAAGAATTTTCAAAAGAGGCGGTAGAAATGCTGAAGAAAATGCGCAAAGAGGTTTGGATGCTCACCGGAGATAATGAAAGAACGGCAAAAGCCATTGCCAAAGAGCTGGGGATAGACGAAGACAAGATTATGGCTCAGGTTTTGCCCCAGGATAAGGCAAAGAAAGTAAAAGAACTTCAGGCAAAAAAGAAAATAGTGGCAATGGTCGGGGATGGAATTAATGACGCTCCGGCTTTGGCCCAAGCGGATGTCGGGATTGCCTTGGGAGCCGGAACCGACGTGGCAAAAGAAACTGGCGGCATTGTCTTAATTAAAAATGATTTACGTGATGTCCTTTTAGCCATTGATTTAAGCGGGAGAACGGTTGCCAAAATGAAGCAGAACCTTTTCTGGGCGTTTTTTTACAATGTTTCGCTTATTCCTCTGGCGGCCGGTGTTTTTTATCCTTTTTTTGGAATTTTGCTCAATCCGATTTTTGCCGCAATAGCCATGGCAACCAGTTCCATCAGCGTGGTTGGCAACGCTATGCTTTTGAACAGATATAAACCGAAAATTTATGGAAAATAATAAAAAGAAAGAGGCATTAAGGCGGTTGAAGATAATAAAAGGCCACCTTAACAAGGTGCTGAAAATGGCTGAAGAAGACAGATACTGCATTGATATTTTAAATCAATGTTCGGCGGTTCAAAGCGCCCTAAAAGGCGTTTCCGGATTAATTTTATCTCAGCACCTCAGAGAATGCGTAGCTGAAGCGATGAAGAAGGGGAAAGGAGCAAGAGAAAAAAAGATTAAAGAACTGCTGAAAATTTACCAACTTTCAGACAAATAATCTTTTGACAGGGTTCAATCGCTCGGCAAGCTGGTTTTTAGGGTCGCTCGTTCGCCCAGCGCCGTCTCCTCCGCTGGCGTAAAAGCCTGCGCTCGTCCCGACTTCGTCGGGACACCGTGCGCGCTCGGGACTTTTTTACCACCCTGAAACCACTTGCCTCGCTCTGAACTCAATTGAAAATTTTTTATGAGTTATATAATCAAGGCATCTGGCGAAAAAGAGAAATTTGAAAAAGAGAAAATTTTTCAGTCCTTAAAAAGCGCCGGGGCAAGTCAGAAATCAGCAGCGGAAGTTTGCCAGGAGGTAGCCAAAGATACCAAGCCCGGGATGAATACCGACGACATTTTTAAACAAGTTCTGATTTGCCTGCAAAAAGAAAATCCGATTTTAGCCGCTCGTTATAATTTAAAAATGGCGATTATGAAATTAGGACCGACCGGATTTCCATTTGAAAAGTTTATTGCCGGGATTTTACAGGAGTATGGTTATAAAACAAAAACAGGAGAACAGGTGAGGGGACATTGCGTTAGCCACGAGGTTGATGTTATTGCTGAAAAAGGAAAGGAACATTTTATGGTAGAGTGCAAATACCATAATAATCGGGGATTAAAATCCGACGTAAAGGTAGCCCTTTACACCTATGCCAGATTTTTGGATATAAAGAAGGCATGGGAGAAGCTCCCCGGCCACCAATACCTTTTTCATCAGGCCTGGCTGGTGACAAACACCAAATGCACCAGTCAGGCGCTTCGTTTCGCCAAATGCCAGGGGTTAAAGATTATCAGCTGGCATTATCCCAAAGGTGAAAGTTTGAACGAGTTAATTGAAAACAAGGGTCTTTATCCAATTACCATCTTGCCGTCTCTTTCTGAATTTGCCGAGAAAAAGTTGGCCCAGAATAACATAATTTTAGCAAAGGACTTATTAAAATATTCCCAGGATGATTTGAATAATACATTTGGCATACATTCTGATTTGGCAAAAAAACTTAGGGAAGAAATTAACGGATTATATTCACCTGATTTTTAAAAAAATGGAATTATTTTTTACCGCTTCATTTATTGCCGCCTTTATCGCCGGAATCGCCGCCCTATTTGCGCCCTGCTGCATCAGCGTCCTTCTGCCTTCTTATCTGGCGTCAATTTTTAGAGAAAAACACAAGATTTTTTTAATGACCTTCATTTTCTTTTTGGGAATTTTGTTGGTCTTTTTACCCATTGGTTTGGGCGCGGCCGCAATTGGAAAGTTTTTTAATCTTTTTCATAATCAAATTTTTATTGCCGGAGGAATTTTTATGATTTTTTTGGCTTTATCGATTCTTTCGGGGAGACATTTTTCACTGCCCTGGCGAGTTCAGCCAAAGTTAAAAAACCGCAATATTATTTCAGTTTTTAGTTTGGGTGTTTTTTCCGGTTTGGCA
>JAGUVE010000045.1 GCA_020063075.1 Parcubacteria group bacterium
AAAAGAGAGTCGGCGGTCAGAATTACCCATTTGCCAACAGGCATTCAGGTTTCCTGCCAGAACGAGCGGCTGCTTGGTCAAAATCGGGAAAAAGCAATGAAAATTTTATTGGCGAAACTTCATCAGTTAAAAGAAGAAGAAAAATTAAAGGAATTAAAAGAAATAAAAGGGGAGAGGATTTCAGCGAGTTGGGGAAATCAGATAAGGAGTTATGTGCTCCAGCCCTATAAACTGATAAAGGATTTGAGAACCGGAGTTGAGGTTTCGGACGTGGAAAATGTCTTGGACGGCGATTTAGACAGATTCATAGAAGCCGAAATTATGTTCCGAGATTAAAATGATTTCTTTTAAAGCGGTAACAAAAATTTTTTTTAATCGGGCCGGCAAAAAACAAATAACGGCCCTAAACAACGTTTCATTTGAGATTAAGATGGGCGAATTCGTTTCCATTGTCGGAAAATCAGGCGCCGGGAAAACCACTCTTTTAAAATTGATTTTGGCTGAAGAAAAGCCGACAAAGGGAGAAGTTTTTTTCAACGGGGATAATTTAGCAAAGACAAAAAGGGCCCGACTTCCGAGAATTCGGCGAAAAATCGGAGCCGTTTTTCAGGACTATAAACTGCTCCCGTCAAAAACCGCAGAGGAAAATGTTGCCTATGCTTTGGAGGCAACCGGGGTTAAAGACGAAGAGATAGCCAGAGACGTTGCCAAAATTTTGGAAATCGTCGGTCTGAATTTGAGGGAAAAAAATTTTCCCGAGGAGTTATCGGCCGGCGAGCGTCAAAGAGTGGCGATTGCCAGAGCCCTTATCCATCGGCCAAAGGTCATTTTGGCCGACGAGCCGACCGGAAACTTGGACCCTTACAACGCTTTGGAAATAGTAAAACTTTTATTAAAAATTCACGAACTCGGCACGACCGTTGTTTTAGCCACCCACGACAGAGAAATAATTAACCGCCTTGGAAAAAGAGTGCTCACCCTGGATTCAGGCCGGCTCGTCCGGGATGAAGAAAGAGGTCTTTTTATAATTTAAAAATTGGACAAGGTCCGACCTTGACCAGTTTTATGACACGAGAAGCTATCTACTTTAGTAAATAGTGGTTCACTTATGTTAACTTCTCTAAAAAGAACATTTTATTTTGGCTGGAAAAATTTTTTCAATAACTTAGGCCTTTCCTTGGCCACCTGCTTTATTTTAATCTTAGTTATTCTTCTCCTGACTTCAATTTTTTTATTAAAAGGGGCCGCCGATTATCTGATAATTTCAGTTCAGGGAAAAGCCGATATAACCGTTTTTTTCAAGGAAAATTCACCGGAAGAGGAAATCTTGAATATCAAAGAGGACTTAACAAAAAATCCCGGCATTAGGGTTGAATATGTTTCAAAGCAGACGGCTTTAGATAAATTTATCAAAGAACACGAGGGCGAACAGGAGCTGATGAAAGCAGTAACCCTGTTTGAAAATCCATTTTTGGCTTACTTGAACATTAAATCATCGGAAGCTGAACAATATCCGGCTTTGGTCAGTTTTTTGGAAAATTCTTCTTTCTCTACCTTAATAGAGGAAATTGATTATCTTGAAAGAAAACCAATCATTAACCGAATTTTTTCCTTTACCGAAAACGCAAAAAAAGCCGGAATTGTTACCAGCGTAATTTTAGCCGCAATTGCGATTTTGGTCGCTTTCAATACCGTGCGGCTGGCAATTTGCAATCTGACAGATGAAATCAAAATCCAGCGGCTGGTCGGCGCTTCAAACTGGTTTATAAGGGGTCCCTTTTTAACTCAAGGACTGATTTCCGGGATTTTCGCCGCCCTGTTTTCTTTCTTTCTCACCTACGGCGTTTTATATTTTTTGAGTCCAAAAGTTGAATTTTTTCTTTCCGGTTTTAACCTCCTGAATTATTTTTTCAGCAATTTATCAACTTTGATTTTGATTCAAATTGCGACCGGCGCCGGCTTGGGAATAATCTCCAGCTACATTGCAATCAGGAAATATCTGGAAGCTTAATCCGCCTCGTCGGCGAATGCGCCGATGAGGCGCATTGCGGGGTCGTCTAATGGTAGGAATTTGAAATGTTTTATGATATAGTTGGGTAATGAATGAATACTTTACCTTGCTGCCCAATCTTTTACCCAAAAGCGATAAACGATATAAAAAATGGCGAGAGAGTTTAAAGAAAAGACCGCCGCCGTGGAATAAAGGGCATACAAAAAGGACGCACCCAAGCATTGCAAGGATGGCTACGATATTCCAAAAGAAGAGGATTGATAATTTTAAGAAATGGCGGGATAGGATGAGAAAGTTGGGAAAGATTCCGTCAAGTTATCCACCCCTTAAGAAGAATGGTGATTTGGCTGAATTAATTGGAGTGATTTTAGGCGATGGATATCTTCGAAAACATCCACGAACTGAAAATTTGGCTCTTCTCTCAAATTCAAATAATACCGGATTTATAAATAGATATTCACAACTCATTAAAAAAGTTTTCAATAAAAAGCCAAGTATTCATAAAAGAAAAAATTCTAATTGTACTAAAATTAGTATTTACCAAAAAGATATAAGTAAAAGATTAGGTTTACTGGCGAAGGCTAAAAGAAACCAAACCATCAAATTTCCAGAATGGATTTCAGAAAATAAAAAATATCTCAAAAGATATCTGAGAGGGTTATACGAAGCAGAAGGAAGTTTTTGTGTTCATAAGCCGACTTACACTTATAAATTTTTATTCAGTAATAGAAATCAATCATTACTGAATAATGTTTATCGCGGATTAAAAATTTTAGGATTTCATCCGCATAAAAGTAAATATCAAATTCAGATTTCTAGGAAAGAGGAAGTTTATGAAGTCAAAGATTTGATTAAATTTAGGCAATATTAATTTTTGGAGGGTCTGCTAATGGTAGGCAACGGCGCTCTGAACGCTGTAATGTAGGTTCGATTCCTACCCCTCCAGCCAATTTGTAAAGTTTCGGTTTCCCGCCTCGCTCGGGGCTTCGCCCCTCGCTTCGGCAAACGAATTTTCAAGCAATTTCCAAGGGTTTTTGTA
>JAGUVE010000035.1 GCA_020063075.1 Parcubacteria group bacterium
AAAACAAAAAGGGACGACGGTTGTCGCCCAATAGATATGCTTACCAAACGGTTAAGCGCTACTGGAACCGTCGCCCCTTTTTATGAAAAAAGGAGACGATAACATATCTATGACGAGCGACATTTTAATTATCGCACAACCAAATAAAAAATGCAATAGATACACTTTCCTCAATTAGTTTTTATTAGGTTGTATCCTTAAACTCATATCCAACGATTTTACCGAGTGAGTAAGCCGCCCGATTGAAATCCAATCGGGCCCGGTTTTGGCAATTTCCCTGACATTTTCCAAGTTTACGCCGCCCGAAACCTCAATGAGAGCTTTTTTGCCGATCAACTTAACTCCTTTTTTTATGGTTTTTAAATCCATATTTTCCAGCATAATAATATCGGCTCCGGCTTCCAGCGCTTCTTTTACTTCTTTTAAATTCCTTGCTTCAACTTCAACCCTTTTTCCCGGTTTTTTCGCTTGCCCGCCGAAGCCCGAAGGGCGAAGGCGGGTTCTCTTCACCGCTTCTTTGAGCCCGACTAAATCAATGTGATTTCCTTTTATTAAAATTCCGTCCCATAGTCCAAAGCGATGGTTTTTTCCTCCACCGACCCGAACGGCGTATTTTTCCAAAATACGCAAACCGGGCGTAGTTTTCCTTGTGTCTAAAATTTTCACTTTGTAGGGCTTAACCATTTTTACAAATTTATCTGTCAAGGTCGCTATCCCGCTCAGCCGCTGTAAGAAATTGAGGGCCGTTCTTTCGGCTGATAGAATTTTTCGGGCATTACCTGAAATTTCAGCAATTTTTTCGCCAAGCCCAACTTTCTTTCCGTCCTTAACCAGTTTTTTGAAAATAATTTTTGGCTCCATGGTTTTAAAAACCATTTTTGCCGCTTCCAGCCCGCAAATTATTCCTTCTTCTTTAGCCAAAATAAACGCCTTTACCCTTAAATTTTCTGGAATAGCGGCATCGGTGGTTATATCGCCAACGCCAACATCTTCTTTAAGAGCAATTTTGATTAAATTTTCTTTTTTTTTCCAATCCATTTTATTTAAATATATTGGCGATTAAGCGTCTATATTTCAACCGGTCTCTTTCCTGCCACGCCTGATATAATTTTTTTCGCCAGGATTTTTCCCAAAGTGTCGTTTCCGGCAGAAATAAAAATCCGTCTTTATAGCCAAGCCATCGGGTTTTGAAATTCGCGTGGAGAAAAGCCAGAATGGCGCAAATCAAGGCTGATTTCTGATTTTCGGTTTTTGGAAGAAATTTTTTATTTTTTAAAATTGAGAACAGATTTTTGCCGCAGAGTTTTTGAGTCAGGGTTGGGAAGACCTCAATTAAATTTATGTCCAAGACAAAACCTCTTTTTTCAAGCTTGGCACGCAATTCCCGGGCAAAATCGCAGAACTTTGACATCAAAGCGGGCGGAAGCGGATTTATTTTTTCCTGCCGAAAAGTTCTGGTTGAGAGGAATTTTTCATAAAGCCGGAAGTTTCCTTTGCCTCTGCCTTTGGTCAGGGGGGCGTCAATGGCAATTACTTTTGTATTTTTTAAATAAGGTCTTATTTTTTTCAAAACGTCTTTTCCTTTTACCAGCTCGCATTCAATATCCCCCTTTTCAGCCAAAACGCAAAGTCCGGTTGTTTTTTTATCCCTGCCCCCCAAATCAATCCCAATGTAGACCCCGTTAGTCATATCTGAGCTCAAAATTTTTAAATTCGCCCCTGTATTCCTCCCAAACGATATCAAATTTTTCAACAACTGCCGCCGGCGGCCCCTTTTTTGCCCATTCAATTAACTTTTCAACCTCCCCTTTCTCCCCTTCAAAAACCGCCTCTACTCTTTCGTCTCCGGTGTTTCTAACCCAACCCTTAATTCCCAATTTGTGAGCCGCCTCTTTTGTTTCGGCCCGAAAAAAGACGCCCTGAACAATCCCCGAAACAAAAATATGAGCCCTGACTTTTTCACTCATATATCAGAACCTTATCTTTACTCTTGAAGTGTCTTCTTTAAGGGAATGCGTTATTTTAATCTCTAATTTCCTTCCGTAGACATCGTTGATTTTCTTTGCCAGACGCTTTGCGAGCTGATTTTCGGTGGTTAAAATTCGCATGCGGGTTTTTCCTTCAATTTCTTTTCTTGACAAGGCGCCTCTTTTTTCGCTCGCGGGCGCCCTTTTTATTTTCTCCTCTTTTATTGAAATTACTCTGTCCATCGGGTCGGCGGCGGTTGCTCTTTTGCCGAAATTTACCGCTAACCTTTTAATGCTTTCTTTAAATTTTCCCGGCACATTTTCTAAAATTATCTCCCCTTCAAATTTCCTGTCTCTAACCATCTGACAGGCGGGGCACAAAGTAAACTTTACATCTTTGCTTTTTTCGCGGGGAAATTCCCCCAGCCGGCGATGCCAGTTTTTGTAAAAATAAACCGCCTGGCAGGTTTTGCAAATTAAAACCGCTGTTTTTCCCGGCCCGAATTCCGCTTCTTCTTTTTTGGCCTTGGGAAGGCGGACTTGGAATTTTCCTTTGCTTTGGCTTTCTCCTTTTTGAGGCTGGATATATGGTTTCATTTTTTATTTTCTTTCCAGTTTTTTAGTGATAACTTTTTCTTCCAAAAGTCCTAAACCGGATAAAATCAAAATTGCCAAAAAAGCGGAAACCACGGCCAAGAAATAAAAACCGGCTCCAACCGCCACTCCTATTGCCGCAACCGTCCAAAGGCCGGCGGCGGTGGTTAAACCCTCAACCTTGTTATCGCGAAAGAAAATGACCCCGGCTCCGATAAACCCGATTCCGGTGGCTACGGCTAGAATGATTCTTGAAGGGTCAAAATTTATATCTTTGCCCAAAAAACTGCCGAAAAAAAATTGAAAGGCAATCAAGGTAAAAAGACAGGAGCCCAAAGCGACTAAACTATATGTCTGAAGACCGGCCGTCTTTCTTTTCCATTCTCTTTCAAATCCAATTAAGGCCCCCAAAAAAGTTGCCAAAATCAACTGAAAAACGATTTGTATTTCCATAGTGGTATCAGAAAGTAAGGTCGCTCAGCCTTAGGCTTCGCTGTTTTCCTACACGGGGAAACCGAAGGGTTTCCCCGACCCCCCTTCCGATGTGGTTTGTATTTTATTACACTTTATATACTTTATAGCCCTCTCTGACTTTTTGGCTAACTTTTAAACC
>JAGUVE010000043.1 GCA_020063075.1 Parcubacteria group bacterium
CCGATTTCTTGCCCGAGGGTTCTCCTCGGGCTTTTGTGATATAATAAAAATGAAAGGTTGGAGCAAGCAATTATAAATACAAATATAATATGCAAAAAGGAGGAATAGCAATACCGCTCGTGGCAATAACGGCCGCAATAGCAGGAATCTTGATAGCCGGCCTTGTTAATTTTCCCATTCGATACACTTCCCCGGGAGAAAAGGCCCGTTATGCCTTTGCTGTTTCTGCTGACAATCTTACCGATGGCAAAGGAAACACCATTGATATTCATGGCGGCGGGGTGGTTGGCATGTCGGGATGGATAATTTTCGGCGGAGGATTTAATCTAACATTAACCGGTACAGCCAGCGGACTCATAACAGTTAAAACCCCAGATGGGCAAAAACACGCAACCAACTGGGATATTGCCAAGAGTAAATACTTCAGTTTTACGGATTGGGCTTTGCTTATAAAAGTAAAACTCAGAGAACCGATTCCCGGTTTGCCTCAAGAATTTTATATTGATTTAGTTGAAGGCGCGCCGCCGCAAGAAGGCAGCATTACGATCGGCGGTGAGGGATTGCCCACAATCACGACTGACGAAATGACCCTTACTGAAATAATCGCAAAAGGCGCGGGAGGAGTGAGTATTCATGGAGTAGGCCGATCGTTATAGCGATATAGATAATGGTAATTTAGGCGATGAATAGAATATGAGAAAAATGATTTTCTTATTTGTTTTAGTTTGTTTAATAGGGCTTTTGCCGGCTGGGATTTTGGCTGAAGAGGAAATTAAGCCGGGCCTTCTGCCGGATAGCCCCCTTTATTTTTTAAAGGACTGGAAAGAGAAAATTCAAATCTTTTTCACTTTTGGTGAAGAAAACAAGGCCAAGCAATTTCTGCATCTTTCCGAGGTCAGATTAGCTGAATATCAAAAGATGATAGAGAAAGGGAAGACCGAGATTGCCCGGAAGACCCTTGAAAAATACGAGAAACAATTAGACCGCGCCTTAGAAAAAGCCGAGGAAGCCAAAGAAAAGGGCAAAAATGTAGAAAAACTGAAAGAAGAAATTGGAGAGAAAATTTTAAAACATCAAGAAGCTCTTGAGGGTGTTTTAGAAAAAGTTCCCGAGCAGGCAAAAGAAGGAATTGAAAAAGCAATTAAGGCCTCCCAAAAAGGTTTTGAAAAAGCCATTGAGGCAGTACCAGAAGCAAAGAAAGCAGAATTAAAGAAAGAGTCAGAAGAAATCCAAACCCGGCTTGAGGAAAAGACGGAAGCAGTTTGCATTCAGTTAATTACACCGGCCGTAAGTCCTGAAAATACTTGCAAGGAATTTCCAACACCCTGCGATGTGCCGGCGGGCTGGGAAAAAGTTGATAAGTGTCCATCTGAAATAAGATATTTCACTTGTCCTGATGGCGTAAAAGTTGAGTCGGGTAAATGTTACGGAGAAGGCGAAACGCTTCGTTGCAGTATAGTTTCAAGCCCGGAGTTAAAATGTTCTGCTCCGACGCCTCCAGTTCCTAAAGGCGAAGTGTGCGCAACAGCAGGAGAAACAAAATATTATCAATGTCCTAATAACACACAAACAACTTGGTGTGTTTGTTCGCCAGAAAGCCCCTTTGCCGATGCTTTGAATAAATGGTGATGTCAGCATCTTCCGCAACTTGCTTGTCCCAAACCGGTACCGGCGCCGGCATCTCAGCCAGTCGCCTGCTATATTCAAAAAGATTGCGTTTTTGTTGAAAACAAGGACGATTGTTTAAAAAAGGGCGGCAGTCCGAGCTCTGAATCGTCTTGTCCCGCCGCTGCCCCGACGCCGGTGCCTCCGGCATGCACGGTTAAAGGAATAAAAGATTATAAATGTCCGGACGGAACTTTAATCAAGTGGCAGTGTTCTTGCGGGGAAGATTCATGGAGTTGTCAGACCAATCCCGCGATTTTTTGTCCCGGACTCAGAGATACGAATTCTTTAATTATTTCTGATATTTGGATTAGAGATATGTTTTGGACAGAAGAACCGCCAGTGCCAAACGTGACGCAAGGCCCGGGAATTTTTCATATTTTTTGGGGAACAAACAAACTAGCCACTTCTTATGCAGAATACGGATTAACAACTTCTTACGGCTTGACTACGCCTACGCCGCCAAGTTCTCTTGGTATTCAGCATACGAATAATGGGCAAACCGAGCTGAAGGGGAACACGTTGTATCATTCTAGAATCGTCGCCACCGATACGCAGGGCAACACCGCGGCTTCCGACGATTTCACTTTTTTCCCCGCGTTTGATTTCACCACTATTCCGGGAACGGTTCAGCCGTATATCCGGCTTTTAGGTCCCGGCATTTCGCCCACGCATTGGAAGATTGGAGGGAATGGATCAATCGTTTGGGAAGCCCGGGGAGTAAATAAAGTAAATATTGATTTAGTCATGTTCGACAACAGCGGCAACCGGTTGAAAACTTATTCAATAGCCGGGGGCGTTTCCTCTTCCGGGACATCCGGAGGGAGTTATATCTATACCTGGAAAGTGCCGTCCAACAGCGAATTTCTCCAGGCCGGTTATAAGTTTAAAGTCGTTATCAGCGATCCCGCTAATTTTGTTTTTGGCACCAATGCTAACGATTTATTCATTGAGGAGTAAAAAGCGGCTATGTTTGTTTCGCAAGATTATGCTTTTATCACCGGTCCATAAAAATGTTAAAATAAAGTTATATGAAAATCATCGGAAAATTAAAGTGGGTTTTTTTCACAATTTTGATTGGAATAATCGGAACTTTACTGAATGAGAATTTTTTTCACTACTATGTTCCCAAAAACGTATTTTATTCGATTTTGATTTTTGGAGCAGTATCAACAATAACAACTTTCTTCATTAAATCTGCTAGAAAATACAAAATTCACTATTTTTTACTCTCTTTTACTATAGGGCTTTTGCTTTTTCCTTATTTTGGTTTAGTAATCGGCTACTCGGATGTTTTTGCGAAGGATCAGGCCGGCATACAGGCGAAGGAAGTAAGATTTAAAATTGTCAAAATAGAGTTCAGAAAAGAGGGTACGGATATCTGGGAAACAAATATATCCAACAGAGAAGTTACTCTTCATCCGGGTGAAAACTGGGCTTGGGTGGGAAGGCAGGAACTTACCCCTGTCGGTCACGACCGGGAAAGGGGGGTGTCTGAAATAGAAACCGATGTCATTTGGGACCAGAATATAATTTCGCAAGAGCATCCTGACTGGCAGGTTCCCACTCCGGAAAATAACCCGGAAGTTATAAAGTCAGAAGATTTGGGCGGAGGAAAACATTTGATAACTTTTTTCCAGCGGCCGGAATTCAATCAGTCGCTGCCTAAACTGGAAGGTAGGGAACCTCCTCCGCTTCCCATTCATCCCGATGTGGGTTGGGAGGTGATTGTGGGCGAAAATGGACGAATTGGAAGAACCGCGCTTCATATTTTGTTTCCCGAGCCCTTCGGCGAACTAATAATAGAAAAAGGAACTTCCGAAGGAACTATTGATTAATATCTTAACTGGTAAATTCTCCCAGAACCAAGTTAGAGCATCTAACTCGGGGAGCCATATGGGAAAAGCGTGTCAAAAACGGCGTTTTTCTCTTCTCGGCGGTTTTTTGGTAGAATAAGATAAATATTGGTCAGATATGAATCATAAGCAAAAAATCACAAAAAAATTAATCAAGCAGCTTCAGAACGCTTTTGTTTTTGAGGAGAAAATAGTAATGGAGTTTCAACACAGGTGCTACGGGGAATTACCGGGCAATTTAAACGAAAAAGAGTTAGACCATGTGAGAAAAATCTTAGAGCTGATTATGATACAATCTTTGGGTCACGCCGGAATTGTCGGCGATTTAATAATAAAACTTTATGAAAACACTGCAAAATCGCTTTAAAAATTTATTAGCCAGGGAGAAAAAAGCAAGGAATATGTATGCCGAGACAATTCAGAATATCAACGATGAAGAAATTGCCGCAAAATTAAAATTCATAGAAAGGGAAGAGTTTGGCCATATAAAACTCGCTGAAAAACTCGTAGAAATAAGCAAAACGGCAGAACGAAGAAAAGGTGGGCAGCGAATTTCTAAAGAATCCCTGTTTCAAATAAGAACTGATTTTATTTTAAAGAGGCGTTTGCTTACCTCAATAATTCAACTTCTGGCGACAAAAGTTGAAACGTTTACTTTATTAAGCTTACTGGGCAGAAAGAGTAAAAAATTTGAGAAAGCAGATAGATTGCGTCAAGATTTTATAAGCACGATTGCCCACCAATTTAAGACGCCCTTGACCGTAACAAAATATGTCTTAGCGGAATTTCTTGGCGGAGAAGGAGAAACGAAAGGAGAACCAACGGAGCAGGAAAAAATGGCTGAACAAATGATAACGGCCAATAAATCGATGTTTTCTCTTGTAGATGATTTATTAGAAGTAAGCAGAATTGAAGAGGGAAGGAAGAGCGAGCTCGAAAAATTTGATTTAATTCAATTATTGCGAGAAATTTTAAAAGAGTTGGATTATCTAATTAAAACCAAGAAGCAAAAGGCTATTTTCCAGACGTTTAAAAAGAGCATTATACTCTTCAACGACCGAAAAGCCGTAAATAAAGTTATTTTTAATCTCTTAACGAATGCTATAAATTACGGGAAAAAGAAAGGCAAAATTAAGGTGGAAATTAAAAAAGAAAAAGGCAAGAAGATTTTAGTTTCTGTTTCTGACGATGGAATTGGCATTCCTGAGGAGGAACAGAAAAATATTTTTAAAAAATTCTATCGCGCCTCCAATGCTGTAAAATTTAATCCCGGCGGAACAGGCCTTGGTTTATATATAGTGAAAGAGCTGGTAAAGAAAATAAACGGAAAAATCCGGTTCAAGTCAAAAGAAAAGGAAGGGACTGCTTTTTATATTGAATTGCCTTTTTTATAATAAAGAAAGGTCGGCAGGAATAATAACCAATAAATTAAAAGCTTATATGCCTAATCAAAATAAAATATTATTAGTTGAAGACGATCCAATGGTAGTTAGGATGTATCAAAGGAAGTTAACGAAAGACGGCTTTAGGGTTACCCTGGCATTTAATGGTGAGGAAGGACTGGCAGCCCTTATGAAAGAAAGGCCCGATATCATTTTACTTGATATTATGATGCCCAAAATGAATGGTATTGAAATGTTAAAAAGAATAAAAGCCGACCCTGTTCTTAAAAATATTCCGGTGGTTATTTTGACAAACCTTGGGGACAGGCCGGAAGATGTTCAGAAATGTAAAGAACTGGGAGCCGAAGATTATTGGGTTAAAGCCAGCGTCAGCTTAAAGGAAGCGGTGGACAGAACTAATAAAATATTGGCTAAACCCCTTTAGAATAACAAAAAGTTTAAAAATATTCAGATTGCGGTTGAAAAATTGAGAGAAAAATGAGTAGAGATAGTAACTAACAATGTGGGCAGAAATTGTGCCCGCAGCGCGGAGTTTGACAGCGCCACCGGCAAGGTGCTTGTGAATTCTTTGATGGGTGCCAAAAAAATATCGGGGAAAGTCATAATAATATGAAAAAAATCATCGTTAGAGCCGCTTTAGTCACCGTTCTGGCGACCGTCTTTGTAATTGGAATAGCTTGGTTTTCCAAGAATCCGCCAACCGAAAAAAACGGCGAATATGAATATAAAGAAAAGCTCGGCATAGGAATAACTACCGGAGAAAAGGAGGCAATTGAAAGGTATCAGGCATTTGTTGATTACTTAAATAAATATTCCGGCCTTGAATGGGAGCTGGTGCCGCTTAAAGAATACGGTTCTTTTATTACCCTTATGTCTTTAGGGCAAATTAAGGCCGGCTTTATGGGAAGCGCGGTCGCTTACACGATGATAACAGAAAATATTGTTTTGCCCGTTGTCCGGGGAGAAAAGGATGGCATTTCGGACTATTATGGTTATATTTTTACCCGCAAAGACAGCGGTTTAAATAAAATTGAAGATTTAAAAGACAAAAAATTTGCTTATGTTGACCCCTATACTTCAGCGGGTTATTTATTTCCGGTCTATCTTTTAAAAACCGCCGGCTATGAACCGGAAGATTTTTTCAAAGCAAGCTCTTTTTTGGGCTCTCATGAAAAAGCGATTTTAGCCGTTTTTGACGGTGAATTTGACGGCGGAGCAGCCAAAAATTTTGCCTAGCGGAAATTAGCAAAGGATAATCCAGCCATCGAGAAGGAACTGCAAATTATTGCCAGAGAGGGACCTTTCCCGGAACAAACTTTTATTATCAGCGCCGGTTTTAGCGTCCAGACGGTTGAGAAACTGCGCAATCTGTTTTTGGGGATGACTAGTTCTGAAGAAGGCCGAAGTTATCTGACTAAAATTGGGACAGACCGTTTCATTACTACCGACAAAGAAGATTTTGCTGCAATAGAAAAAATCACTAAATAATAATGAGAATCCGCACAAAATTATTAACCGTCTTTTTACTCAGCATTTTACTATTAACCTTAGTCAGTTTATATGCTCAGTTTGTAATTGGTAAATTAAGCGAAACAATCTATCAAACCACAACCTATAAAGAAGCGGCCAACGATTTAATTATCCACTCAGCCAATTTCGTCAATATTTTAACTCTTTATTTGACGGTTGACGGCGAAAAACTGCCGGCTTTAAAAGCCGAGTATGATTACGCAATGGGTCATTTTCATCACGCCCTTGAGGCATTAAGGTCTTCAAAAAGATTCGATAAATATATTTCCTTAGTTATAGACAACCACGGGGATTCTATGAGAGGGGCAGATAAATTGATGGCAGTTTCCGGCAAAAGGTTGCAAAAAGAAGAAAACTTTAAAATTATTATCAAAGATTTAAGAGAAAATTGCCTCCGGATTATAGACAACACCCAACAAGGTTCAGAGAGATTAAAGTTAAACGTTGCTCAAATGGGCTATAAAGACAAAGAGTTTAATTTTCAGTATCAGGATAAAAAGCATGCCGACGAATGGTTGGAAACAATCAATATAGTGAAAACCGACTTAAAAAGGGAAGGATTTAATTCTGTTTTATCGTTTGCCGCCAACTATCTTGCTTTGGCCGAATCGGCAATTGCCGAGAGAAATGAAATTAATGATTTTAAAATAAAAGAACAATACTATCTTGATATAGTCAGAAAGACCGATATTGAAATAAATATTGCCTCAACCAAGATTGCCCAGATTGTTAGCCAAGAATTAAGTCAAATTTTGGGCCAAGCTAAAACCCAAAGAGCCATTTTTTTGGTTAGTATTTTCTTTTCTTTTGTTTTCGGCAATTTATTTGTTTTTATAATTTCCAGAAATATTAGTAATTCAGTAGAAGAATTAACCAAAGTGGCTAAGTTGGTTTCCGGCGGCGAGATAAGACAAAGAGCCAAAACAAAATCCAACGATGAAACAGGTTACTTATCTTCAGTTTTCAACCAGATGCTTGACGAGACCGAGAAATCGCGTCAGGAATTGCAGGCCGCAAATCAGCAATTAACGGCCTCTGAACATCAGCTTAGAGCTTACAATCAGCAACTGATTGCCACCACCTAATCATTGGCAGAAGAAAGAGCTTCGCTGGAAATCAAGGTAAAATCTAGGACCAAGGAAATTGCCGAAGAACAATTAAAACTTCAGTCGCTGGTAGAAAGTTTGAAACTTGGCATTATTATGGTTGACCTGAATTTCAATATCATTCTTGCCAACCCTGTGGCTAAAGCCATTTTTGGAAAGTTTCCCGGCGAAACCCTTTTCTTTCAAGATTTGGAGGAAAAATTAAAAGGAATAAAAATTTCTCAAACCTTGAGTCATTATGTTAAAAGCAGCAAATCATTGGACATTCAAGAAGTAATAATTGGGGACAGGCATTTCCGTCTCTTTTTTGCGCCGGTGCGGGAAGTCAAAAAACAGGTTTTCATTGGCGCCGTAATTATCTTAGAAGACATCACTGAACGGAAAATGATTGAAAAAATGAGAACGGAAATTGTTTCTATCACCTCCCATCAATTGCGTACGCCCCTTTCAGTAATCAAGGGAAATTTAGAAATGGTTTTGGAGGGCGATGCGGGGGAAATTACCAAAGAACAAAAAGAAATTTTGGAAGAGGCGTTTTTGGGTAACGAAAGGATGGTTAAATTAATCAATTTTCTAATGGATGTTTCTAAAATTGACGAAGGAAGATTTGATTTTGAACCAAAACCGGCTCGGCTTGAAAATTTAATAACCGAAAGTATTAATGAACTCATGCCTTTTGCTGAAAAAAATAAAATTTCTCTTTTGTATGAAAACCCATCCCGCCCCCTGCCAAAAGTTAAAATTGATTCTCAAAGAATAAAACAAGCCCTTCAGAATTTGATTGATAACGCCATTAAATATAGCGTATCCGACAGCCGGGGCAGAGTAATAGTTAAAGTTCAAAAGGACAAGTTCGGCAAATTTTTAAAAACTACGGTAATGGATAATGGCGCAGGAATTCCAAAAGATGAACAAAAGAAAATGTTTCAACGATTTTTTCGGGCTTCAAATGTTGGCCGATTAGACCCGGGCGGCGGGACGGGCCTCGGCCTCTTTATCGTCAAGACAATAATTGATGGTCACGGAGGCAAAATTTGGTTTAAATCGGGAGGTAAAGGAAAAGGCGCCACTTTTTACTTCACTCTTCCAACAATAAAACAGAAAAAAAGCCAAAAATTAACAACCTACTTGCTTAAAAGCCCATCGCCCCGTTAGAAATTTTTAATTCAAAACAATTACGGTTCTGAAAAGCAAGTAAAATTTCTAACGGGGCATCGCCGGACAATAAACAAAAAGGCGAACCCTCCTTCGTTTCCTCCTTCACTAAGGTTTCGGAAGGACAAGAAAACTACGGAAGGGCAAGGGAATTAATTGAGAAATAAACTAAAGTTTATGACCAGAAATAAAAAAATCATCATCGCAATAATTGTTGTCGTTTGGTGGATCCTGCCGGGTGGGCATTCTCTGGTTTCAGATTGAAGCGACAGCGAAACAATTTTCCGAAGTCCGGCAAGTTCGTTTTCTGCCGGAAGAAATTTTCCAGCCGTAAATTACAAAAACTGTTTTAATTTAACTTGACTTTTTATGTAAAATAAAATATTATATAAAGGTAAGTTTCTGTTAAATTTCCTTTCCTTACATACTTTATTAACTATGTAAGCCCTGAAGGGAAAAAGATAGTCGGTCGGCTTACTCATTAATAAATTATTAAGGAATAATTATGGCAAAAAAATTGTTTGTCGGTGGATTATCTTACGAGACCACCGAAGCAACCCTGCGGGAAACCTTTTCCAAGGCAGGAACCGTTGAATCGGCAATTATTATTACCGATAAAATGTCCGGTCGCTCAAAGGGATTTGGTTTCGTTGAAATGTCTTCCGAAGAAGAAGCTCAAAAAGCGGTTGAAATGTTCAACGGCAAAGAGCTCGATGGAAGGAATATCACGGTAAACGAAGCTCGTCCTTTGGAACCGCGTCCCCAGCGAGGCGGTTTTAGCCGCGGAAAACCGGGATTTAGCAGAGGCCACCAAGACCGCTGGTAAAAAATCTAAAAGCAGAACTAATCAAAAAATCGCCTTCTCGGCGATTTTTTGATAGGATGAAAATAATGAAAGTTAACGGCAAGGACTATAGAACTATTTGGATGGAGGGTTCGTCCGTATTTTTAATAGACCAGACGCTTTTGCCTTTTGATTTCAGAATTTATGAAGCAAAAAATTATCTTGATACTTGTTGGGCTATTAAAAACATGCTCGTAAGAGGGGCTCCGGCGATCGGGGCGGCGGCCGGCTTTGCGCTGGCTCAGGCGTTCATCGCAGCGCCTGAGGATAATTTTTTCAATTATGTTGAAAAAGCAAAGAGAGATATTGAGGCGACAAGGCCAACCGCAAAGAATCTTTTTTATGCCGCGAATCGCGTTTTTTCCGCCGCCAGGGAATCAAAAAATTCAAGCCCAGTAGTAGAATTTGGACAAGTGTTTTGGGGAGCAAAACACTTACGATGCCGAAGGCAGTCCAAATTTCACTACTGGGTAAGAAAAACCGCTTTCAGAGAAGCCCAAAAAATCGTAGATGAAAGCGTTGATGCCTGTAAAAAGATTGGCGAATACGGGAATGAATTGATTAAAGACGGATTCAATGTGGAAACCCATTGCAATGCCGGTTGGCTCGCCTGCGTTGATTACGGCACCGCCCTCTCTCCGATATATAACGCTCATAGAAACGGAAAAAATGTCTTTGTTTATGTTGGCGAAACAAGGCCGAGAAATCAGGGGGCAAGAATTACCGCTTGGGAGCTTAAAAACGAAGGAATACCATATGTTATTTTGCCTGATAGCGCCGGAGCTTATCTGATGTCGCAGGGAAAAGTGGACCTGTTCATTGTCGGAGCGGATAGAATCGCAAAGAACGGCGACGTTGCCAACAAAATAGGGACCTTAGAGAAAGCGATAGCCGCCAAAGAATTCGGAGTGCCGTTTTTTGTTGCGGCGCCATGCTCAACCGTTGATTTGAATTGCGGTTCCGGCAAAGACATACCGATTGAAGAAAGAAGCGAAGACGAAGTTTTATATCAAACGGGACTTGCTAAAGACGGGAATCTTGAGAAAATTCTTGTTTCTGCGCCCCATTCCAAGGCCATTAACCCGGCGTTTGACGTAACGCCGGCAAAATATATTGCGGGAATCATAACCGAGAAAGGGATAATCAAGCCAAACGAAACTTCAATAAAAAATTTATGCAAGAACAAGGAATTAAATTCAGAAATAAAATAGTCAGCAAAAAGGTTCCAAAAGACCCGCGAATCAAGGAACTGAAATACTGGTGCAAAGAATTCCATCTCCATAATTTTGCCCCGCCTTACAAGGGCGGTTCTTGCGGAAATTTAAGTTTTCGGCTGCAAAATAATAAAAATCATTTTATTATCACCGGTTCAAGAAGCGGTTTAAAAAACGCCCTAACAAACAATTATTTTGTAGAAGTTTCTTTCGTTGATTTGAAAAAGGGCATTGTTTACAGCCAAGGCAAAAGAGAACCTTCTTCAGAAAGCATGCTGCATTTTGCGGTCTATCATCGGCGGAAAGACGTCAACGCGGTATTTCACGGGCATTCCAAGGAAATTTTATCCTGCAAAAATAAATTTAAGATACCGGAAACAAAAAAAGAAGCGCCTTACGGCACTTTTGAATTGGCTCAAGGGGTCTTGGAGATATTGGATGATAACTTTTTCTTACTGCTGAAAAATCACGGCTTTGTTTCTTTAGGTAAAACGATGAAAGAAGCCGGAAAACTTGCTTTGCAGTTCTACCAAAAATGTTATAATAAAAAGAAGACAAAGGTCAAAATTATTAAAAAAAAATTTTGTACATAAATATGAAAAAAAATATAATAGTTCTTGTCGTCCTGGGTATTTTTGTCGCCCTGCCAATCATATCTTTGGCAAGGATTCCTAATGGGTCTGGCGACGAAGGGGCTTCAAAAGAATCCGAGGAGAAAAATTCTGGAAAATCAATTCTGGGCGCCGCAGGTCAGGACATAATCAAGGAACTACCTTCGGGCGATTTTATTAATCCTCAAGAAAGAGAGAAACCGGAAGAAATAGAGGCGTTGAAAGGGGAAGCGAAAGTGGAATTCAAGATTGAGAACGCTCAATCGGTAGAATTTTATCTCAGAAGACCGGAAGCCCTTACCGAAACCTATTTGGGCAAAGGTAAATTGAAAAAAGACGACGTTTGGGAATATTCCTGGCAAACCGAGTCAACCCCTAACGGCGGTTATTTTCTTTCCCCTAAAATTATCAATGAGTTCGGCGAATATTCGGGCCAAAAGGTTTTAATTGACGTTGGAAATCCGACAAAAAGGGCGGCAAAAGAAGAAGAAAAATTTCAGGACCTGCAGGTCGAAAGAAAAAAAACAGAAAGCGAAATTAAAAACAAAGAACGGGAAATAGAAGAAGAGAAAGAAATAATAAATAAAGAAATTTCAAAGAAAGTGGAGGAATTTGTCGCGAAGAGCGAAGCGCTGGTTAAAGAAGAAAAGAGAGAAGAAACAAAACCCGAGATTCGGGAAAAAGCGGAAAAATTCTCTCAAGAAATTAAAAAAGGAATAGAAAAGGTCTTGGCGGCTAAAGAAAAAGGAGAACGAGAAAAAATTAAAAAAGAAGCTGTTGAAGGGCTGAAAGAAATCACTCAGCCGATTATCGGGGCCGCCAAAGAGGAGAAGAAAACCGAAGCCCGGAGATTAGAGGCGGAGACAAAAAAGGAAATTGAAACATTAATGGAAGAAAAACTGGAAAAAACCGTGGAGAAAAAACAAGAAAATGAAGAAAAAAAAGAAGAATTTTTTGCCAAAGATACTGACGGAGACAGGTTGCCGGATAACGAAGAGTTAAGATTGGGCACAGACCCGGTTACCCCGGATTCCGACGGAGACGGATTTCTTGACGGTTCCGAAGTCGGTTTGGGTTTTGACCCTCTAAAGCCTTCTCCGGCCGCTAGAATAAAATTTCAAAGCCCGGAAAAAGAAAAACCGAAAATGTCTGAGATTTTGAAAGTGGACAAAGTGGAGGTTATCACCATAGAAAGCGGGGAGAACGCTTTGAAAATCCAAGGTAAAGCTCTTCCCAACAGTTTTGTTACAATTTATATTTACTCCTCCCCCTTGGTAATGGTGGTCAAAGCCGACGGCAACGGAAATTGGGAATATATTTTGGACAAACCCTTAACCGAAGGCCAACATCGGGTTTATGCTACGGTTACCAATAATCAGGGCGACCTGGAAGAAAGTTCCGAGGCATACGTCTTCTTAATGTCGGGGGGAAAAGTGCTGCGGCTTTTTGAAGCGGCTGGAGCGGGAGCTATTTCACCGGCTGAAACCCTTCAGAAAAGTTTTGCCGTTTTGGTAATCGCTATCGTGTTCTTTACTTTGGGAATTGCTTTTATTCTAATCGGCGTTATTCTAAGGAAAAAACCCCAGCAATAAATGAATTTTTTTTCCAGAATTTTAAAATTCATTCGGCAATACCCGTCGATATTGTATTCTTTTGCCTTGATTTTGATTTTGCCGTCTATTCTTTACTATAACGCCTTTTTAGCCGCAAAGGCATTTCAAGAGAACGTTGACTATAACCTCCAAACAAAGGCGCTGATAGTTGAGAACATAGTGGGAACATATTTTTCAGATTTTTTTGACAACTCAGAACTTTTACAGCAGAAAATTGAATCAATAGTCAAGGACAATACTGAGATTAACGATCTGAGGGCGGCAATACCGGAACCTAACGGAGAATTTAAAATTATAGCTTCGCAAAATAATTATGAGATTGGCGCCAGAGTAAAAGAACCCTCTTTTGCTCTGTCTTTTTCTCAAGAGCAAACCATTGCCAATTTAACGAGCAAGGAGGGAGAAAGGTTTTGGAATGTAATAAAACCGGTTTATAACAAAGAAACGGGCGAAAAACTGGGACTTCTGGCAATGGCTTTATCTCTTAAAGAAAGCGACACCTTAATTACAAAAACAATTTTCCGCTCCTTTATAATTGTAATCGTCGCGATTCTGCTGAGTTTATTTTTAATATTCCAGCACACGCGGCTTTTCGGCTACGTTTCTTTAACAGAAAAACTCCAGGAACTTGACAGGGCGAAAGATATTTTTATCAGAATGGCGACCCATGAGCTTCAGTCGCCGATTATCAACATCAGGGGTTATCTCCAGGCGTTGGAAGAGGAGGTGGGCGGTTCTTTAACGCAAAGCCAGAAAGAGCTTTTTAAGAGAGCTAGCGTTTCAGCCAAGAATTTGAGCGACCTCGTTTATGATATTTTGGAAGTTTCACGAATTGAGCAGGGAAGATTGGACTTCACGCCCCAAAAAATCGTTCCTCAAAAAATCATTGCGGAAATAGTTCAGGATTTAAGAATCAAAGCGGAACAGAAAAATCTTAATTTAATTTCAAATCTCAAAGAGGGTTCTTATTTTATCAATGTAAATCCCAACAGATTTAGGCAAATCGTGGTAAACCTTATTGAAAATGCCATAAAATACACTCCCAAAGGCGAGATAAAGGTAAAAGCGGGTTCAGACAACGCGGAGAAAAGATATATTATTGAAGTAAAAGATACCGGTTTTGGAATTTCAGCCGAAGACCAGCAAAGATTATTTGAGAGATTCTATCGGGTAAAAACCAGAGAGACCTCCGATATTCCGGGTACCGGCCTCGGCCTCTGGATTTCAAAAAAACTTTGCGAAACGATGGGCGGCAGAATTTTTGTTGAAAGTATGAAAGATGTCGGGACCAAATTTACCCTGGTATTCCCTTTACTCCGTAATCACCCTTAGAACCTCTTCAATTGAGGTTATTCCTCGGGCGGCTTTCACAAACCCGTCTTCAACCATTGTTCTCATTCCTTCTTTTTTTGCCTGCGCCTCAATTTCATCCGAAGTTGCTTGTTTGACAATTAATTCCTTAATTGTTTCGGTTACGGGCAGGACTTCGTAGATTCCGATTCGTCCGCTGTATCCTTCGGAACATTCCTTGGTTGGTTTTTGCCTGAAAAATGGAATGTCTTTTAGGGATTGCTTTTTTTGGATTAATTTTTCCTCTTTTAAATTTTTTCCTATTTTCTCCAAATCGCAGTATTTGGCCAAGTCCTTTAGTTCCGTTTCTTTTAAATAATATTTTTCTCTTTCACGGCAAAGCTTCCTGACCAACCTTTGAGCTATAATGACATTCAGGGTTGAGGAAACCAGAAAAGGTTCGGCTTTCATATCAATCAGACGCGGAATGGCGCCTGCCGCATTGTTGGTATGGAGCGTGGATAAAACCAAATGACCGGTTAAAGACGCGTTTATAGCCAGAGAAGCGGTCTCATTGTCTCTGATTTCTCCCACCATCAAAATATCCGGGTCTTGCCTGAGCAACGACCTGAGGCCGGAAGCAAAGGTTAACCCGATTTTTGGATTGACCTGGGTTTGATTTATTCTCGGCATTCTATATTCAATAGGGTCTTCAACCGTTGAAATATTTACTTCGGGAGTATTTAAAATTGCCATCATTGCGTATAAACTTGTGGTTTTACCCGAGCCGGTGGGGCCGGTAATGAGAATCATTCCAACGGGTTTCCTTAGGTTATCCTGAATTTTTTCCAGCGCTTCTCCCCCCAAACCCAAGCCCTCCAAAGTCATTGCTTTTGAGGTTTCGGGCAAAAGCCGCATTACGATTTTTTCTCCGTCAAAAATCGGCAGTATAGAAACCCGAATGGAATATCGGTAATCTTCGGTTTCAACTTTAAAACGGCCGTCTTGAGGAAGACGGTGTTCGTCCAATTTTAAATTTGAAAGAACTTTAATACGGGCTACCATTCCCGAACTGACTAATTTGGGCAAGGTCATGGCATCGTGCAAAATTCCGTCAATGCGATAACGAACAACCACCTCTTTTTCCAGGGGTTCAATATGAATATCGGAGGCTCTTTGCAAAATGGCGTGCTTCAAAAGCGTGTCAACAATCTTGATTACCGGAAGTTCTTCGGCAACCTTTCTGAGTTCTTCTTTCTCTTCAACTATTTCCTCTTCCTTAATCGGCTTTATTTCTTTTGCTTTCTCGCTGATTATCTCTCCAAATTCGGTTTCTAAGGTTTTTGCATATTGGTGCAAAACGTTTTTTATTGATTCAGGAGTGGTGAGCCGCGGCAAGATTTTCAAGCCGGGCTCTTTTTTTTTAATAAACTCAATCGTCCTTAAGTCCTCCGGGTCAAGCATTGCCACTTCTAAATTTTCTCCTTTTTTTCGAAAAGCAATGATATTGTGGCTTCTCGCAATGGGCTCCGGGATAATTTTTAAAATCTCAGGCGAAACAATTTCTTTTTCTAAGTTTACAAAAGGAATTCCTAAAATATAGGCCTCCAGCTTGATTAAAGCTTCTTGTGTGATGAAGCCCTCTGATATCAAAACATCACCAACCTTCTGGTTGGTTTTTTCCGCTTTCTTTTGGCAATCAACGAACTGTTTTTCCGTAACTAATCCCGCATCCAAAAGAAAATTTTTTAATTGTTGTGATTCCACCCTCATTTTTGTAGAAGCTGATGATACGCCGATATCAGCGTAAATTCAGCGTTCTCAATCAGCGTTAAATCAGCTTCTATTCTTTTAGGGCTTTTTCTATTTTTTCTATCACCTCCCTCGGGCTGTATTTTACCTTGACAAGATAAGTCGTCGCTCCCAATTCAATCGCCTTATTTACATCGGCAACCCCTTCTAAATTCGTCAGAACAATAACCGGGATATCTTTTGTTTCATTGTTTTCCTTCAGGGCTTTCAAGACCTCAAAACCGTTTATTTTTGGCAGAATGAGGTCAAGTAATATTAAATCCGGTCTCTTTGTTTTAGCCAACATTAATCCCGCCTCTCCATTTAAAGCGGAAACCATGCTGAAACCTTCTTTAATTAAAAATTTTTCAAATGTTCTCTGCAAAGATGGTTCGTCTTCAATGAATAAAATTGTTTTCATTTTATTTTATTGGTAAAGTAAACCAAAATGTCGACCCTTTGCCCTCTTCTGATTTGAATCCCATTTTTTCCCCGTTTTTTTCTATTATTGCCTTACAAATGTATAAACCAAGCCCGGAGCCCTGGGTTTGGGTCCTCCTTGCGTTTTCCGAACGGAAAAATTTTTGGAAAATATATTTTTGGTCTTCTCTCGGAATACCAACGCCGTTATCCTTAATTTTAAAATGAATATTTTTATCGTTTTTTGAAAGACCTATTTCAATTACCCCTCCTTTTTTTATATATTTAATCGCATTATCCAGAAGGTTTTCAACCACCAATTCAACCTGAGAGGCGTCTCCAAAAATTTTTGGCAGATTATTTTCAGTCATTAGTTTTATTTCAACGTTATAGGACTTGGCAAAAGCGTAGGCCTTGGCAATTAAGTTTTTTGTAAGCTCTTCCAGGGAAAAAAGCGTCTTCTTCGGCAATTGTTTTTCACTCTCCATTCTTGAAACAATTAGCAGGTCAGAAACTAATTCTTCCATTCGGCTGCCGTTTTCTCTCAAAATTGTAAAAAATTCCATTTGTTTTTCTTCAATTTTACCCACTTCTCCCGACAGCAATAAATCAATTGCCCACCTAAGATTCGTGAGAGGGGACCTCAGCTGATGGGAAATAATGCTTATGAATTCCGTTTTCATTCTGTTTGCCTCGGCCAATCTTTCAAAGCTCTGGGTGATAATGAAAGAAATAATAAATAATATCGCGGTTATTGCAAGAATAACGAGAATAACAATTTGAGGGTTAGCGATATATCTTGTGCCGATGGCATATGTGGTAAGGGTTGCGGCGATTATAAATATTCCCATTATCAAAAAAAGGAATTGAGGGCACTGCCAAAGAGGAAGTTCATATTTTCGGCATTGAGAAAAAATATTAAGTTGTTGATACGTCTCACTGAATTTCATAAATTAATTATATCATATCTCAAAAGTCAGACAAATTTGCAAGAACAAGATTTTTCCATTAAAATATCCTTTAGCGGGGCATGGTGTAACGGCAGCACGAGTCCTTTGGGAGGATTTAGTTCCAGTTCAAATCTGGATGCCCCGACCAATCAAGACATTTCAAATTTTCAGGGGAAAGAGCTTGCTCGCTCGCCCCGCCTTC
>JAGUVE010000096.1 GCA_020063075.1 Parcubacteria group bacterium
AGAAACCGCAAAAAGGGTCTCTCATGAAATTAACCGCTTTATCTTTTTTCCGGTTAAGCAGTTCTTAACCGAACTTTATAAAGAACCGACTGAAGCGGAAGCAACCCCGGCAAAACCAAGCGAGGTAAAACCAACCGAAAAAGCGCCCGGCCAGCCAGAAAAAGAAGACACTTATAGAGAAATATTTGAGTAAATAACGCAAATAATTTTCAATTTCCAATTTTTAATTTTGAATGAATTTTTAATGCTCTAATTTTGAAACAATCCTCAAATAAAAGGTTTTAAAAATTATTAATTTCAAAATTCATTCAAAATTCAGAATTCAAAATTAGAAATTCGTTTTTATTATGCCTTATATTGTTCCAAAATTTATTGAAAGGGAAACAAAGTTAGTGGGGCCTCTGACCCTAAAGCAGTTTTTCTTTTTTGTCGCCGCCGGGGTGGTTGTCTTTATTCTTTATTTTTCCTTCGGCAAGAAAAATTTATTTTTGTTCCTGATTTTAACCGCGGCCGCTGTCGGATTTTCTTTTCTTTTGGCTTTCGGAAATGTCGGTGGAAGGCCCTTCCCGGTTTTTTTAAAAAATTTTCTTCTTTTTTCCGCCGCTCAAAAATTCTTTACTTTTAAGAGAAAGGTTTTTGCCCCGAAATTATTTCCGGAAGAAATACCCAAACTTAAAGAAACAAAAGTAAGTTATCCCCTTGGAGCAAGCAAGAGCTCTCTCCAAAAGCTTTCAACCAAAATGGAAACAAAATCAAAATAATTTATGCCCAGTAGTAGAATTTCCAATGATTATGTTCTATTATGTCTATATTATCCAAAGCGCAAAGAATGACGAGTTATATGTCGGTTCAACTATAAATCTTGTCCAAAGATTAAAAGAACATAATCAAGGTTTAAATTTTTCAACTAAATCGGGGAAACCCTGGAAACTTATCTACTGTGAGGCGTGTCTTAATTTAAACGTCGCTAAACGCAGAGAAAAATATCTTAAAACATCACAAGGTCGTCGTCTGTTGAAACGCAGACTTAAAGAATATTTATATCTTAGAAAAATTTAATTGGAAATTTCACTACTGGGTATGCCGAGAAGTCCAACTCAAGAATTTTTGGAAATTGCCGACATAAGGGAGGGAATTGTCATTTTGAAAAACAGAACCCTGAGGGGGGTTTTGGTGGTTTCTTCTCTTAATTTTGTTTTGAAATCCGGAGAAGAGCAGACGGCAATCCTGCACCAGTTTCAGAATTTTCTCAACTCTCTGGATTTTTCCTGCCAGATAATTGTTCAGTCACGGCGGCTGAATATGACGGGCTACATTGAAAAACTAAAGGAGCTGGAACAAAAGCAAAAAAATGAGCTCTTGAAGGTGCAGGCAAAAAGCTATTATGAATTCATTCAGGGTCTGGTCGCGAGCGGCACGATTATGACCAAGAATTTTTATTTAGTTGTTCCCTTTTACCCCGCCGAGCTCCAGGGAGTTTCGCCGGGCGAAGAGCTTCTTAGAAGACCCAAAACATCGGTCCTGCCCGAAAAAGAATTTCACAGGTGCAAGGCCCAACTCATCCAAAGAATGGAATTTTTGCTTTTGGGATTAAGGAGGTGCGGCTTAAATGCGGCCGGCTTGAGCACAGAGGAGTTAATAGAGTTTTTCTGGAGCTTATATCATCCAAAAGAGGCGGAAGTCGGGTATTACCCGGGAGTTCCGCCGGAATTAATAAAAGCATATGGAATTGCCAATTTTTAAACTTTTTAAAAGGAAGCGTCAGGGTTCAAGCTTGGAGAGGGGGGAAGAAATGAAAATAGCGGATTTCGTTGCGCCCTCCTCAATTAAAATAGAACCGGGGCTGATACGGCTGGGAGAAAGAATGGCAAAGTCATTTTTTATTTTTTCTTATCCCAGATACTTAACCGCCGGCTGGTTTTTTCCGGTCATCAACCTTGACTCTCCAATGAACATCTCGTTTTTCTTCCATCCGGTTGAAACCGGGGGTGTTTTGCGCCAGCTTCAAAGAAAAACCACCGAGGTCCAGGCAGAACTGATAGAAAGAGAACAAAAGGGTTTGGTGAGGGACCCCGCCTTGGAAACCGCTTACAAAGACATAGAGGGCTTGCGGGAAAGGCTCCAAACTTCTCAGGAAAGGATGTTCAGGTTCGGTCTTTACTTGACAATTTATGGAGATACGGAAAAAGAAATTAGAGATGTTGAAACGGCCCTGAGGTCAATTTTGGAATCAAAATTGGTTTATCTAAAGCCCGCTCTTTATCAGCAAAGGGAGGGCTTTAATTCCTGCGCCCCTTATGGTTTAGACCAGCTTTTAATTCATAACTTAATGAACACTTCGCCCCTTTCCTCCACTTTCCCATTCATCTCCTTTGACTTGAGTTCTAACGAAGGAATCCTTTATGGAATAAATCGGCATAATAACTCTTTGGTTTTATTTGACAGGTTCAGCTTGGAAAACGCAAACTCCTGCATTTTCGCCAAATCGGGCGGCGGCAAGTCCTACGCGGTAAAATTGGAAATACTCCGCACCCTGATGATGGGAACCGATACAATCGTCATTGACCCGGAAAATGAGTACAAAACCATGGTCGGAGCGGTGGGGGGCTCTTTTATCAACATTTCCTTGGCTTCGCCAAGCCACATCAACCCCTTTGACCTGCCGGTTTTGAGAGAAGATGAAGAGCCGGAAGATGTCTTGCGGACAAACATCATCAACCTGGTTGGATTAATCAGGATAATGATGGGGGGGTTGACCCCCGAGGAAGACGCAATTATGGACCGGGCGATAACCGAAACCTACGCCGCAAAAGATATCACGCTCCTTTCCGACCCCGCCACCTGGAATCAAAAAATACCCCTGATGGAAGACCTGGAGGCCGTATTATCCGGCATGGAGGGGGCGGAGTCGTTGGTTAAAAGAATGAGAAAATTTACCAAAGGAACCTACGCGCAATTTTTCAATCAGCCGACAAATGTTTCTCTTGATACGTCCCTGGTTGTTTTTGGAATCAGGGACATGGAGGACGAGTTGAGACCGATGGCAATGTTCATCCTTATGAGATATATTTGGAACAAAGTCCGTTCGGAATTAAAAAAAAGAATCTTGGTGATAGATGAGGCCTGGTGGATAATGCAGTCAGAGGACGGGGCTTCGTTTTTGTACGGAATATGCAAAAGGGCAAGGAAATATTGGCTTGGAGTAACAACCATCACCCAGGATGTTAATGATTTTATGAGGTCAAATTACGGGAACGCGATTATCGCCAACTCCTCTCTCCAATTCTTAATGAAACAGTCAACCGCCACAATTGATGCCGTTAAAAAAACCTTTAATTTAACCGAGGAAGAAACATACCTGCTTTTGGGCGCCGGGGTCGGAGAAGGGGTGTTTTTTGCCGGCCAAAAACATGTGGTAATCAGGGTGGTTGCTTCGTATACCGAAGACCAGATTATCACCACGGCCCCGGAAGAAGTTTTAAAAATAAAAAAAGCAAAAGAAGAATTTATGGGTAGGGCCGAATTATAATTCTTCTTTGGGGCTCAAGACCTACGCTTTCGGTTTTCACGTCCTGCCTTGACGCAAGCTCCAAATGAATAATCCTTCGTTCAGACGGCGTCATTGCCGGCAGTTCTTTTTCCAGGCGGCTCAAGGCCGCTTCATCGGCCGAGGACCGAGCGAGCTCTTTTAAATATTCGGTTTTTTCCTTTTTATAGTCGTTTATATCAAAATCAAAATAAAAGTTTTCTTTGATTTTTTTCTTTAAAATCGCCTTGATGAGGTGCTGGAGCTCAAAAAGGGTCTGGCCCCCCTCCCCAATCAAAACCCCCGCCTCGGGGGTTTTTAGGTTTAGGAACACGGTTTCTTCTTTTTGAAAGGGAGCCCCAAGCTCAACCTCAAAACCCATTTTTTCAAAAAATTCCGTGGCAATTTTTTCTATTTCTTTTAAATCGCTTTCTGAAACCATATTTTTTACCCCGCGGTGACCGAACGAATCGGGGTTTCACCGGCGGGTTTAAAAATTAAATATTGCTGGGCAATTGAAAAAGCGGTTGTCGCTATCCAGTAAAGACCAATGGCCGAGGGTAAATTCCAAAGAATAAAAACCGTCAGCACCGGGAAAAAGTAAAGCATTTGTTTTTGAAGCATCTCTGAAAAACCGACCCCTCTTTTTCCGGACGGGTTTTTCAGGGCTGACTGGCTTGCAACCATCCCTCTGCCCTGGAAGTATTGAAGGGCGCCGGCCAAAACCGCCAGGACAATTGAGGGCCGGGCCAAGTCCAATAGATTTAAAAACATTGGGTCAATCCCTCCCGGGGTTGGAATAAAACTGTAAAGAAAAATCATTTGCTTTTCCTCAAACCCCTTCCAAAAAAGCCGGTAAAGAGCAATTAAAATCGGCAGTTGAATTAAAAGCGGGAAAATCCCGGAAAGCGGGCTGATTTTTTCTTTCTTATAAAGTTCAATCATCGCCCGGCTTTGTTTTGCCAAATCCTGCTTGTATTTTTTTTGGATTTCCTGAATTTTTGGCTGAAGCAGGGAAAGGGCTTTTTGAGACCTCAACGATTGAGCCATTGAGGGATACAAAATTAAGCGAATAAGCAGGGTCAAAACAATAACCGCTATTCCAAAGTCCCGGCCCGGCAGATATTGATAGAGCAAAATTAGGGCATTAAATAACGGCTGGTATAATATTAAATTGAAGGCGTTAATTAGTAATTCCATGATTAAATTCAGAAGGCAAAAATCTTAACTTAAAAATTTTTAGTTTCTAATTCTTTAATTTTCAAACCCTCTTCTATTGTTTTTAAAATTATTTTTTTCATCTTTTAAAACTTTTGCTCTCTCAAATAGCTTGTTTATTGTTTTTTTTATTTCCTGGAAATCCTTTTTTTCTGTTCCGGGAAGAGCAATAAAAACAGCGTCTATTCCGTTTTTTATGTTTTTTAGTTTCAGCCGCACCAACTCAGAAATTCTTCTTCTAACTCTGTTTCTGACGGTTGCTTTTTTTGATAAGTTTTTTCCGACTACAAAACAAAACCGGCTAATTCCTAAATTGTTCTTTACGATTTTTAGAAATAAAAAGTTCCCCCCAAACCCCCTTCCTTCCTTGAAAACCCTTTCAATTTCTTTCTTTTTCTTCAAACGGTTTTTGTTGGCCAGCATACCCAGTAGAAGAATTTCGACTTTTTAAGTTTACTAACCTCGTAAGGTAGGTTAGTAGTTTTAACAGTCAAAATTTTTTCTATTTGATTTGCCCGGTGGTATTTTTGTTTGCTCTTGGCAAACAGTCGAAATTTCTCTACTGGGCATAATTCTAAACCGAAATCTTCCATCTGCCCTTTTTCCTTCTCTTTGCCAAAACTCTCCTTCCCCCTTTTCTCTGCATTCTTTTTAAAAACCCGTGGGCTCTTTTTCTTTTTTTCTTTTTTGGACGGTATGTAATTGACATTTTCCAATAATAGCACAGGAAATATCTTTAGGCAATTCCCCAGTTTTTCCACAGGATATTAACAAGGAGGCGGGACTTGAGCTTGATTTTACTTCTTGTTGACATATCGGTATAATGTTTATTGTATAGATATAAAAAACGCTATGACAAATGAAGAGCTCTGGGAGTCGGTTCTGGCCCAAATTCAATTGAATATTTCCTCGGCCAACTTTGCTACGTGGTTTAAGGGCACTAAAATCACCTCTCAGGAAAATAATCAAGTAATAATCTATGCTCCCAACTCTTTTGCCAAAGAGTGGCTGGAACAAAAGTATAACAAGATTATTTTTAAAATTCTTCATGGTTTAGACGGCGGCATTAAGGATGTTAAGTATTTTGTTGAAAAACAAAATTTAAAAACAAAAACGCTAAAGGGGGGAGCGGTTTCGGCAACGGAAGAAGACCAGTTAGATTTTCAAGAACTCAGGGTTGACAGAGAAACAAACCTTAACCCCCGGTACACGTTTGAAAATTTTGTCGTGGGCTCTTTCAACGAGCTTGCCCACGCTGCCGCCCAAGCGCTGGTGAAAAACCCGGGGTTTATCTACAATCCTCTGTTTGTTTATGGAGGGGTGGGACTGGGCAAAACCCACCTTTTGGAGGCCGTTGGAAACGAAGCCCTTAAAAACTTCTCCAAGAAAAAGGTCAAATACGTGCCATCGGAAAAATTTACTCGCGAGGTGGTGGCGTCAATTAGAAATCAGGAAATGGAAAGTTTTAAGTCGAAGTATCAAGAGGTTGATGTGTTGATAATTGACGATGTTCAGTTTTTAGCCGGGAAAGAAAAAACCCAAGAAGAGTTTTTTCATACCTTTAACGCCCTTTACGAAAAAAATAAACAAATTATTCTTTCCTCAGACGGGCCCCCAAAAGCCATTCCCTCTTTAACCGAAAGATTAAGGTCTCGCTTTGAGGGAGGAATGATTGCCGACATTTCTTTGCCTGATTTTGAAACCAGGGTTGTCATTTTAAAGACAAAAGCCAAAGAAAAGGGTTTTGACTTTCCGGAAGAGGTTTATGGTTTTATTGCTTCAACCATCAAAAGAAACATTAGAGAGTTGGAAGGGGCTTTAAATAGGCTGGTTGTTTACCAAAAAATAAATAATCGGACACCGGACCTTGAGGTCGCTAAAACCCTCTTAAAAAAAATAACCATCGGCGCCGGGAGACAGATAACGCCAAAAAAAGTGATTTTGGCGGTGGCTGACTTTTATGACCTTAGAGAAAAAGACCTTATCGCTCATTCGCGTAAAAAAGAAGTTGTTAAGCCAAGACAGATTGCAATGTATATTTTAAGAGAGGAATTAAAGGGTTCTTATCCCTTTATCGGAAGCAAGTTTGGGGGCAAAGACCACACAACTGTAATTCATAGTTGTGAAAAGGTGGCCCGGGAACTGGGAGGGGATAAGGGGTTGGAAGAAGAAATTGAATTAATAAAACAAAGAATATACAATTCCTGACGTGAATAACCAGGGACGGAGCGGTTGAAAAGCTGTGGGTATGCGGTGAAAGACGGGGCGGGGATAGAAAACAAATAAAAAACCCCAACCTACCCCCACACTTATAAACCAACACTCCCCACCTCATTTAGGTTTATTATTTTAAAAAAGCGTCCCTCAATAACAACAAACGTATTATATAATAATATATGAAAACGGTTTTATTGCAGGAAAAACTCAAGGAAGGACTGAGCGCCATTGAAAGAATTTCTTCAAGGTCTTTTTCTTTGCCGTCGCTTAATAATGTTTTAATTAAAACGATCAAAAACTTTATCTGCCTTGAAGCGACAAATTTAGAAATCGGGTTAAGGTGGTGGATTCTGGCAAAAACAGAAAAAGAGGGGGAAATAGCCGTTCCTTCCGGTCTTTTTTCCAGCTTTATTTCCTTACTGCCAAACGAAAAATTGGAACTCGAGGGCGTGGAAACCAACCTGAAGATAAAACACGGCGCCCAAACTACCCAGATAAAAGGTTTTTCAAGCGAGGATTTTCCGGTAATTCCCCAGATAAAAGAAAACGGGGCGGTTTTATTTGAAAGTGGGCCCTTTTGTGAGGGGTTGGGTCAGGTAATCGGCGTCCCCTCTCTTTCCGCCTCGCGACCTGAAATTTCGGGCATACACTTTCTTTTACAAAAAAACCAGGCCGTCATCGCGGCAACAGACAGCTTTCGACTGGGAGAGAAAAAGATTTCTTTTGAAGGCCCCCAAAAAGAGGAGGTTTCTTTTATTTTACCCCAAAAAACGGCGCGGGAAGTAATAAGTATTTTTGGAGAAAAGGAGGGGCCTTTAAAATTATACTTTTCACCAAATCAGGTGATGTTTGAATTTTTAATGACAGAATCTCTTCACCCAAAAATTCAACTAATTTCACGGCTGGTCGAGGGGGAATACCCGAACTACCAGGAGATAATCCCAACAAAGTTTGAAACGCAGGCGTTGTTAAAAAAAGACGAGTTTGTGGAGCAAATTAAACTTGCTTCGCTTTTTGGCAAGAAAACAAACGAGGTCAATTTAAAAGTCGACGCCAATGGTCAAAAAATAGAAATCTTTAGTCAAAGTCCGGACCTCGGAGAGTATAAATCTCAACTATCCGGGGAAATAAAGGGAAGCGGGATTGAAGCGTCTTTTAATTATAAATTTCTTCTCGACGGATTATTAAGCATAAAAAGTCAGGAAGTTTTTTTTGGATTAAGCGGAAAAGACGGGGCGGGGATTCTGAAACCCAACAACGCCGAAGATTATATTTATATTGTGATGCCGATGAAGAGTAGTTAATTGCCGGAAAGCCAATCTTTAATACCGTTCTCCCATGGCCCATATTGGGGGTCGTCAAACGGGTTTTCGGGCGGAGGTCCTTGAGGGTCTTCTTTTTTAACATAATGCAAAATTGAGTGAGCCGGATTCTCTGCCACCCCGTTTAAAACCGGTTTTGAGGTTAAAATTTTGCTTGGTAAAACAAAACTCTCCTTTTGATATCTTGAAAGCGCGGTTTCCATAAAATCCTTCCAGATGGACCCCGCCAGCGATACCCCGGGTTTTTTTATTTTCGGCTCCGAGTTGTCGTTGTTTCCCGCCCAAACCCCGGCCGCAATAGACGGGGTATAACCAACGGTCCAGGCGTCTCGATAGGCCTGTGTTGTTCCGGTTTTAGCCGCCACCTCATATGTTTCAAAATATAAATAAGACCTTGGTCCAAAAATGGGGGTTCTCGCATCGTTGTCTGAAAGAACGTTGTTAACCAGTCGGGCGGTCTCGCTCTCCAGAACCCTCTTTGGGGTTTTTTCATTTTTTTCAACAACGGTTCCGTCCGGGGCGATGATTTTTAAAACAAAGACCGGCGGGTTGCGCAGGCCGTCGGCGGCAAAAACCCCATAAGCAGAAACCATGTCTAATAATTTTACCTCGCCCCCTCCCAAAACCAAAGATAAGCCATACCGGCCCTCCGGCCTATTGAGGGTGGTAATTCCCATTTTTTGGGACAACTCTATACTTTCTTTCACCCCGGCCAAATAAAGGACCTTTACCGAGGGAACGTTTAACGACTGGGCCAAGGCGTTTCTTAAGGTAACCGGGCCCCGAAATTTTTCGTCATAATTTTTTGGGATATAGGGCTTTCCGCCAAAATCGCCAAAATTAGTTTCCGCGTCCCACAAAATGGTTTCGGGAGTATACCCCTTTTCAAATGCCTTAGCATAGACAAAGGGTTTGAAGGCGGATCCCGGTTGCCTTTCTCCCATGGTCGCAATATCAAATTTTGGTTCAAAAAGGCAGTTTTTTTTGGTCTGGCACTCCGCAGGATAAGAATTGCTCGCATACCAATCAGCCGAGCCGACCAAAGATAAGACCTCTCCGGTTTTTGGCGAAATTGCCGCCAGGGCCGCATTATAAGCCCCGTATTTTAAATTTCGTTCCGCTCCTTTTTTAACCGCGGTTTCCGCCAGTTCCTGCAGTTCCCAGTCAAGGGACGTATAGGCCCTGAACCCCTTTGTTTTCAGGGCTTCTTCGCCGTACTTTTTAACCAGGTAATTTTTTACATACATTACAAAATGGGGAGCCTTTATCGGCTGCAAAACATCAGCAAACTCTAACTTTTCCTTTTTTGCTCCCTCTGCCGCCTCTTTGCTCAAATGCCCGCCCTCAAACATTTTTTCTAAAATATAGTCTTTTCTTTCCAACAACTCTTGTTTATGTTCTCCATAAGGAGAAAGGTAGGTCGGAGCCCTGATTAGGGCGGTTAAAGCCGCGGCCTGGGCCAAAGATATTTCAGAAACGGGCTTTTTAAAAAAGGTTTGACTGGCGGCTTCAACGCCGTAGGCGTTTGAACCGAACGGAATTTGATTTAAATACCATTCCAAAACCTGGTCCCTTGAATAGCGTCTTGATAATTCCAAAGTTAAAATGATTTCTCTGGTTTTTCTTCCCAGGGTTTTTTCGCGGCTCAAAAAAGAAGAACGAATGAGTTGTTGGGTAATGGTTGAAGCGCCCTGAACGGGCTTCCCCAATTTTAAATCAACCAGAACCGCCCTTATTACTGCCCGAAAATCCAGACCCCGGTGGTTATAAAAATTTTTATCCTCAGTTGTAATCACCGCTCTCTTTAAATAATCCGGCATTTTTTCCAGAGAAACCCAGGTTCTTTTTTCTTCTCCGTAGATTTCATACAATAAGAAGTTGCCCGTCCGGTCAAAAATCTTTGTTGATTGAGCCAGCTCTTTTTCGGTAAATTTTTCGGGTCGAGGCAGGTCTTTGCCGTAATAGATGAACAAAAACAAAGACCCGAAAAAAAACAGCGAAAAAGAAGCAAGAAGCAGTTTAAAAACAAAGAACAAGTTTTTATTTCTAAATTTGAAAAATTCAGAAATAAAGAATAGCCCCCATTTTTTCGGTTTTTGATAGATTTTTCGATGATATTTTCTTTTGGGCATGGTGATAATACTAAATTAGGTCGCTCGTCCCGACTTAATCGGGACTCGCTCCTTAAAAACCCTCGGACGGGAGTTTCCGCTTCGCGGATAACTCTCGCGTCCCGGCGGTTTTTAATATTTTCCTACTCGGGGAAACCGAAGGGTTTCCCCGACCCCCTTCCGATATAGCAAACTCGCGCAAATTTTACAAAACTGCCTTTTTATTCTATGATAAAAAATGAGCATAAGCAAAATTTCCTTCGGAAATTTCGCTTGCTTTACGGGAAACTTTTAGTTTTCTATACAATGAAAATAAATACTGACTCAAAATTAATTGAAGAAGCGTTAACCCGGGGCGTGGAAAAAATTTATCCCAGCCGCCAAGCGCTGGAAACGGCTTTAAGGGCGGGTAAAAAACTTCTGATTTACACCGGTATTGACCCGACAGGAAAGCTTCATCTTGGCCACGGGGTGGTTTTGGGAAAACTGCGTCAATTTCAGGACTTAGGGCATGAAATTGTTGTTCTAATAGGGGACTTTACGGCTACCATCGGCGACCCGACCGGTAAAAGCGAAACAAGAAAACCCCTGACTCGCCGGCAGGTTTTAGAAAACGCAAAAAACTATAAAAAACAAATTAGTAAAATTTTAGACGTAAAGAAATCCAATCTTAGATTTTTGCATAACGAAGAGTGGACTAATAAATTAAAACCCATAGATATGCTCGGGCTGGCCTCCCATTTTACCGTGGCTCAACTTTTAGAGAGAGACATGTTTCAGGAACGCATAAAGATTGGCGGAGATATTCGCTTGCATGAATTCTTATACCCCATATTTCAAGCATACGATGCGGTTACTATGGATGTTGACATGCAAATTGGCGGGAACGACCAGACCTTTAATATGTTGGCCGGTCGGACGCTAATGAAAAAGTTAAAAGGTAAAGAAACATTTGTTTTGACAACTAAATTATTAACCGACCCTACGGGAAAAAAAATGGGGAAAACGGAGTTAAACATGATTAACCTGGAAGAAAATCCAAAAGAAATGTATGGCAAAATAATGAAATGGCCGGACGGTCTGATTGTCCCCGGTTTTGAACTTTGCGCCCGTATTTCAATTGATGAAGCAAAAAAAATAACCAACCCAAGAGACGCTAAAGCAAAATTGGCCAAAACAATAGTCAAACAATATTATGGAGAAGAAACAGCCAGGGCGGCTGAACGAGAATTTAATAGGATTTTTAAAGAAAATAAATTGCCGACAAAAATTGCGGAGCTCAAAATTGAAGAAAGAAAGCTCAACATCCTGGATTTTTTGGTTAAAACAAACTTAGCCCCCTCAAAATCGGAGGCTAAGAGATTGGTCTTGCAAAAAGGAGTGAAAATTAACGGAGTCACTCAAAAGGACTGGAAAAAAATCATTGAAATCAAAACAGGGATGATTTTGCAGGTCGGAAAAAGAAAGTTTCTCAAAATTAGTTAAACCTCTTCTTCCTCCTCTCCCTCTATGTTTTCCATCATACTCTCCACTTCTTCTTCGGTTTTTTCTTTTTCCTCTTCTTCCTCGTCGTCATCCTGGTTGAGAATCGGCAATAAGTCCCGAGATTTTAAACTCATATTTTTTTTGTTTCGAAATTTTTCAAATTTCGAAAAACTTAAAAAAGTTTAATTATTTTTTGCGACCTTTTTACCCAGTAGTAGAATTTCGGCAACCCCGCCCCTTTTCAGTTTCTCAAGCCAAAATTGTTATCTGAGAGATTAAAATAAATATCGTAAAAAATCAGATTTGAAAGATTCAGAAAGGGCGGGGTAATTATTGCGTAGCAAGCCGAAATTTCACTACTGGGTTTAATTTACCCCTATTATAAAAATCCAAAAAGGGTTGTCAAGCCCTTACGCCTATGCACGGGTATGAGGGCAGGCCCCGAAGCAGGAAGAGTTTTTTACGCTTCAAAGAACCGCTGGTTTTTCCCAAAACCAAAGAGTTCAAATTCTTTTGAACCCCAATTTAAGCGATAGACATCCCATTTTTTATTTAGGCGCCTCACCCAAATTTCGTAGAAAGTATTTTTTCCCAGCATTATTACCGCTTTGTTTTTTATTATCTTTTCCCTGTCTTTTTTTGAAATTATGCTTTTTAAGGGAAAGGACGAACGAGACGCCTTGACCTGGACATATCTCGCCTCCGCAACTTTTTTTGTTTCAGGATTTCCCCTGAGGGCAAAAATATCAAACATGCCCCCTGAACGGGGGGAACGAAAGACAACCTGAAAGCCCATTTTTTTTAAGATTGAGATTGCTTTATATTCAAACCGCCGCCCCTTTGCATAAAGATGAAGGGTTTTCTTTCCTAATTTTTTTCTTTTCAGCTTCTTTCTCACGGTTTCAAATTAGAGTAAATTTCTTGAACCGCATCGTTTTCGTCCAATGTTTCAAAAAGTTTTTGGCAAGCCACCCTGTCTTTTTCTCCCAACCCGATCATCTCTTTTGCCACCCAATCTAAAGAAGTGGATTCAATTTTAATTCCCCTTTCTTCCAAATTTTTCTTTACCTTTTCTAAATCTTCAATTTTAGTATAAACATCCAAAAGGTCATCATGCCAATAGACATCTTCAGCTCCCGCCTCAATCACCAAAAGTTCCAATTCGTCTTTTTTGATTTTCAAGTTTCCAGAAAACTTTTGTTTTCTAGACAATGATATTTGATTTTTGATTTCTATTATTATGCAGGCCTTTCTTTCAAACATCCATTTTACCGCTCCCTCTCCAACAAGCTTTCCCCCGTTTTCCTGCAAAATTTGCCGGATTTCGTTTAACGATCGGTTTTTATTGTCAGTAATTCCTTCAATAATAATTGCAATTCCCCCCGGTCCGTATGCCTCAAATAAAATTTCATCTAATTTTTCTTCTCCCAACCCCTCTGTTCCCCGTTTTAACGCCCTCTCTATATTGTCAGTCGGCATGTTCATTGATTTGGCTTTTTCAATTGCCAGCCGCAACTTAGAATTAAATTCTGGATCCGCGCCCTCTCTTGCCGCCACCGTAATTTCCCGGGATATTTTAGAAAAACCCTGGCTTCTCTTGGCGTCGGTTAATGCCTTTTGGTGCTTTATTTTTCTAAAGTGACTGTGTCCGCTCATACTATGCCATTTTATCTAATTTATTTACTAAATCAACCCCGTAGAGTTTTTAGGACAAGGCGCTCGTTTCTTTTTGAAATATTTGAGTTTTTAAAAAGACAGGGAATTTTAGTTTTTTCCCGTTATTCATTGAAATCCTCGCGCTTTAAAAGAAGTCCTAAAACTTCTACGGGGTCAACCCTCCAACCTCTTCTTCATAATTAAAATTATTGCTCCCGACAAAAGGGCCAGGGCTAAAGCAATAAATAAAGGAAGAAAAGATTTAGGGTGTTCGCCGATTGCGGCCAGCGCCTCCTGACTGCCCGTGTTCAATTTTGGTTTTTCTTTCGTAAAGACATTAATGTTGCCCGGCGTCAAAACCTCGCTCCATGCCCATTCTGCGCCTTTTCTATTGTAAGATTCCCCGAGCGGCGCGCTTTCATACTTGACCCTATCTAAAATTTCCCCGCTTGGTCCGCTAAGGATTAAACCATCGCCATCGTTATTTAGAGTAATTTTTGTTTCTGGCCGGGGAAAAACCAAAAATCCTTTTGGAGAAATGGTTGTTTTGTCGCGAAGAGTGTAAGTTTTGATTTTTCCCGCCATATCTTTAATTTGCCAACCCGAGAGAACAACCTCAAATTCATTTTGATTAAAAATTTCAATCCATTCTTCCTTGTCGTCAGGTCCCTCGGGAGAGGGGAGAATTTCGTTGATGATAATCCCGCCCGCACCGTCAAAAGCGCTTGTTGGTCGGGAGAAAATAGAAACAAAAAAGAGGAGGAACAGGTACCCCTTGACAAATTTTCTATAATTGAGCATAATATAAGTTGACCCCAGATCGGGGGCTTTGGATTTTTCTAAGACAAATGGGCAATTTGGCGAGAGCGAGATTGTTCCTCGGAAAAACCCTAAACTTTGAGTTCCTAAAACCAAGTTCGCCCCCGGTTTGGGGTTATTTTTATTCTCCCGTCACCCGTTCCACCTCTTCAACGGTGGTTATTCCCTGTAAGACCCTTATTAAGCCGTCTTGCTTTATTGTTACCATACTCTTTTTTATTGCTTTTTCTTTGAGGCTGGCAATTGAGGGCACAGTTAAAATAAAGTTCTCCATTTCATCGTCTACGAGAAACGCCTCATAAATGCCGGTTCTTCCCCTGAAACCGGTAAAATTGCAATCTTTACAACTGCCAATCTTGGGGATTTTCAGGTTTTCATCTAATTTCGGTATTTTTACTTTTGAAGGGATTTCATCCAGTTCTTTTTTTAATTTATCCAGAATCTCGGGGGAGGGGCTTTCCATCTTTGAACAAACCTTACACACCTTTCTTACCAGCCGTTGGGCAACAATCATATTTATAGCGGGCGCTATGTTGATTAATTTTTCTCCCAGGGCTTGCAATCTGGCTACGGTCCCCGCGGCGTCGTTGGTGTGCAGGGTGGTTAAAACCAAATGGCCCGTTAAAGCCGCTTGGAGCGCAATCGAGGCGGTTTCTAAGTCCCTGATTTCTCCAACCAAAATAACATCCGGGTCCTGTCGGACAATCGCCCTTAGACCGTTAGCAAAATCATAACCCTTGCTTTTACTTACCTGGGTTTGGGATATTCCTTCCAAACGATATTCAATCGGGTCTTCAATCGTGATTGTCTTGATTTCGGGATTTTGGATTTCCTTCAAAAAGGCATAAAGGGTGGTGGTTTTACCCGAGCCGGTGGGCCCCGTAACAACAATCATTCCATTTGGCATTTTAATTTCTTTACTGAAAACCGAGAGCAGGTCTTCTCTGAGGCCCAGCGCTTTGATGCTAACTAAACTTTTGGGGTTCAAAATCCTTAGGACAACCGATTCCCCAAATTCGGCCGGCAAGGTTGAAGCCCTAACCTCAATTGCTCGACCCTTATCGTCAAGAGTAACGGTAAAATGACCATCTTGGGGACGGTCGGCGATATTTAATTTAACTCCCGAGAGAAGCTTAATTCGGGAAAGCAAACTTTCGTATATTTTTTTATCAAGAAGCGTAACGTCTTGTAAAACCCCGTCCAGTCGCAGCCTGATTTTTGCGTTTTCTTCAGCCGGCTCAATATGAATGTCAGAGGCATCTAAATTTATTGAACCCGAGAGAACGACGTCTAAGGCCTCGGTTGTGCTTTTTTCCAAGTTCTTTTCGATTTCCTCTCTAAAACCGGAAACGTTTTTTATTTCTCGTGCTATATTAAGAACAGATTGGGAAATTCTTACTTCTCCAACAATTTTTTCCGGCATTATTTTAAACTTATCCCAAGAAAAGTTAAAAGTCAATGAAAAAATATTTAACTCGAAGTCCGAACCAAACAAAAAAACTGGGAAAGCGGCTGGCAAAGTCCCCCACCTTTTTAAAAAGGTGGGGGATGCGCCGGAAAGGAGCATTAGTGATTGGACTGAAAGGAAATTTGGGCGGCGGCAAAACCACTTTTTTGCAGGGATTTGCCAGGGGCTTGGGAATCAGAGAAAAAATTTTAAGTCCAACCTTCGTTATCGTAAAAAGATTTAAGATTAAAGATTTAAGATTTAAGAATTTTTATCACATCGATTGTTATAGAATAAATAATCTTAAAGAAATTTTGGATTTGGGCCTTAAGAAAATCATTTCCGACCCTAAAAACATTATAGTTATTGAGTGGGCGGACCGAATAAAAAAACTCATCCCCGAAACTGGCACCTGGGTTGAGTTTGAGCTTGTCAATAAAAACATTAGAAAAATTATGATAAAATGAAGACATGGGAAATAAAAATTTCTTAATTATTGATTCTAATTCCGCGATTCACCGAGCTTTTCATGCCCTCCCTCAGCTGAGGACAAAAAAAGGGGACCCGGTCAACGCCGTCTATGGGTTTCTGCTGGTTTTATTCAAAGCAATCAAGGAATTTCAACCGGATTATATTGCGGCTTGTTTTGATTTTCCGGCTCCTACTTTTCGTCATCAAAAATTCAAAGAATATAAAGCCAAAAGGCCGCCGACACCCAAAGAACTGGCTGAACAAATACCAAAAATCAAAAATATTTTAAACGCATTTGGCGTTAAAATTTTTGAAAAAAAAGGTTTTGAAGCCGATGATTTAATTGGGACCATTGCGAGCAACATTCTTCAAGAAAAAACAGAGTCGAAAATTGAAATTATTATTCTATCTGGAGACCTTGACTGCCTCCAGTTGATTAATTCTCAGACAAAAGTTTATATTTTGAAAAGGGGGGTAAAAAATACCGTTCTTTATGACGAACATTTATTTAAAAGACAATATCAAGGACTAAGCCCCGCCCGGTTTATTGATTTAAAAGCCCTGAAAGGCGACCCTTCCGATAATATTCCCGGGGTAATGGGAATCGGCGAAAAAACAGCCGTAAAACTAATCAAAGAATTCGGAACCTTAGAAAACCTTTATTCGGCGTTAAATCAGCGGCCGCTGCCGGAGGCGGCGCTAATCAGCGTAAATCAGCGTTTTCGAGCAAAGCTCGAAGAACAAAAAGAACAGGCATTTTTAAGTTACAGTTTAGCCGAGATAAAAAAAGATGTTTCAATAGATTTCAATTTGGGAAAATGCCAGTGGGAAAAATATGATAAAAGGAAAGTAATCCAAATCTTGAAACAATTTGAATTCCAGACTTTAATTGAAAGATTGTCAAAACTTAAAGAAAATAGTAAAACCCCGTTAGAAATAAAGAAACGGTCCCCTCAGAAAAATCAGTTGAATTTAAATTTCTAACGGGGTAAAATAAAAGCAGTAAAGGTCGACAAACCCCGAAGCAAAGCCCGGAAGAAGAACAAGTTTTCTACGGGGCAAGCAAGATTGCTACGGGGCAGACAAAAAACATTATTTTAATTAAAAATAAAGAATATGGGTAAAAAAATTCTTATTGGGATAATAATGCTCGTTATAATGATTGGAGTTTTTGTTTGGATATTTTCATTACGAGAAAAAGAAAAGCCGATTGAGATTTTGCCACCTGAAGAAAAGCCAAAGGAGGTTGGCGAGGCAGCTTTTGGCTGGAGCGTAGCTGACACTGAAAAAGAGGCAGCAAAAGAAGCTGTTTCAATGATGAGAGAAAAATTAGGAGAGTCTCCTCATTTTGTTTTTCTTTTTTCAACGGTTGGTTATGATGAGGAAATACTTCTGGCCGAAATGAGAAGTCTTCTACCTGAAGCCAAAATCTATGGTGGAACCACTTGTTTGGGCCCAATGACCAATGATGGATTTCATGTTGGTGAAAAGGCCTCCTTAGCGATTATGGGAATATCTTCAGCAGAAATTATTTGGGGAGTTGGAGGAGCTAATTTAGATGAATTATCTCCAGAGGAAGCAGGGAGAGAGGCGGTCTTGGCAGCAATTAAGAGCGCAGGAAAAGAAACCTCGGAAAAGCCTCAGATGGTCTTTATTACAGCTGCTCCCGGCCTGGAGGAAAGAATCTTAAAAGGGATTGAAGAGATGGTAGGAAAAGATGTCCCAATTTTTGGTGGAAGTAGTGGTGATAACGATATAACAGGGAAATGGAAAGAGTATGCCAATGATAAGGTTTATAGCAATGGCCTGGCTTTAGCTGTTATGTATACAAAGCTGGAGATAGGTTTTGCTTATGAAGCAGGATACCCGGTGACTGAACAGAGGGGAACTGTAACTAAAGCCAAAGGAAGGGTGATTTATGAGATTAATGGTAAGCCAGCAGCTGAGGTTTACAATGAATGGACAGGAAGGATTTTTGACAAACAATTAGCAGAGTCAGGGAAGGTTTGGGGCATATTAGCTGAGGCCACATATTATCCAATAGCCAAAGTTTTGCGAGCACCGGGGAGAGAACCATTTTATTTAGCAGTTCATGCCCTTGAGATTCATCCTGACCATTCCCTGGGGGTTTTTGCTGATATGAAAGATGGTGATGAAATAGTGCTTTTGCACGGAGATTGGGACATACTTTTAAACAGGTTTCGAACAACGCCAGCCAAAGCCCTTGAAGAATTTAAG
>JAGUVE010000029.1 GCA_020063075.1 Parcubacteria group bacterium
TCCTTGGCCCTGCTAAACAAATCCTGAACGTTAACGCTTCGGGCTCTTTTTTTCACTTAGGGGTGGCGATTGCTTTTGGTTTGGTAATGTTTGTCGCCGTTTTATCTCTGCGTAAATTGCGCCTATCAGCCAAAATCATCCTATATTTAGCCTCTTTGTTGGCAACAGGGGAATTGTTCATTTTAAATTATCCGTCAGTTTGGTTTTTAGTCGGGTTGTCAATGATTATTTTGGCGGCTTATAAATTTGCCCTCAGCAATAATTTTGCTCGCGGATTGGGACTGCCCTTGATAATTATAATTATTTCTTTTTTTCTTGTTTTGATTGCTTCCTCTCTGCCCTCTTTGGTAAATACCCCGACGGAGGTTAAACCGAATTTGAATTCCACCCTAAAAGTTGCAAAACAAACTTTTTTCGCTGACGAGAATTTAAAATGGAGCCAAAAGGTAAAAAACATTCTTATCGGAAAGGGCCCCGCGACCTTTTCTTATCAATATGTTCTTTACCGGCCTTGGCAATTAACCCAAACCGAGCTTTGGGCTTTGCGGTTTAATCAGGGGTTTAGTTTTATAAGCACTCTTTTAACTACCCTGGGCATTTTGGGAATTTTAGCCGTATTGTTTTTAATTTTTTATTTTTGCCGCCTGCCCCTTAAAAACTTTGGGAGTGAACCGCTTCCCAAAGAAGTATTGATTGCTTATTTGGGCGGATTATTTCTGCTCGGCGGCTGGTTTATTCACCCGGCATTTTTTGCCGAGATTCTTTTTGTTTTCCTGGCTTTAGGGTTAGTGGAGAACTATTCGGGACAGAAAGGAGTAATTAACCTTGCCCACGCTTCCAAAGCCCGTTCTTTTTTGGGATTTATAACATTAGTTGGTTTAGGGATTGCCGGAATGATTTTGTTCTATTTGTCGGCTATGAAGTATTTAGCGGTTTTTAATTATCAAAAAGGATTATCCTTGTTTAACCAGTCAAAAAATTTTACTTTAGCCAAGGTTAGCTTAAATAAAGCAGCCACAATTGACCCCGATTCCGACCAATATTGGCGGACTTTGAGTCAAGTTCTGCTTTTAGAAACGCAGGACTTAATCGCAAAAATACCTTTTGATTCACAGCAGGCGCAAAATAATATCACTTTAGCCGTGGATGCGGCAAAAAAAGCGACGGAAGCGGTTCCGCAAGATTCCTTAAACTATGAAAATTTGGCGAATGTTTATGAAAGAATACTTCCGCTGGTAGCGGGCGCTCAAGAATTTGCAGAGAAAAACTATCGCATCTCTATGGACCTTGACCCTCAAAATCCCGATTTACCCGTGAGTTTGGCAAGGATTTTGATGGTTGGAATTGAGCAACTCAAAGAAACAGATAAAGGACTCTGGCAGAAAAAAATAGACGAGTCAAGAGGCGCTCTGGAAAAATCTTTTGCTCTCAAGCCGGATTATCTTCCCGCGCATTTTCAATTTGCGATGTTATATCAAAAGGAAGGAAAAACGTCATTGGCCATTGAACGGCTGGAAGCGCTCAAAAGCGTTGTGCCTGCCGATACCAATGTCGCCTTTCAATTAGCAATGATTTATTACAATGCTCGGCAATTGGAAAAAGCGAAAACGGAGCTGGAACGGATTATCGCCTTAAATCCGAATTTTTCCAATGCCCGCTATATTTTGGGTTTAATTTACGATAAACAAGGAGAAAGGAGCCAGGCCCGAGAGCAATTTGAAAGGGTTTTGGAACTGAACCCCGACAATCAGGAGGTAAAAACTATTTTGGAAAGATTAAAAAGCGGAGAAACCGTCTCGCCAGAAATTTGAGGTTTATGTGTATAGGCATACCGGGGAAAATCATTGAAATTAAGGGAAGCAGGGCAAAAATAGAACAGGGAGAGCACTTTCACTGGGTGGATATTTCTTCCCTTGAAGAAAGAGTTAAAAAAGGAGATTATTTGCTTACCTACCAGAAAGCAGCCGTGAACAAAATTTCTGCCAAAGAAGCAAAAGAAGTTCTTGAGTTAATGGACGGCGCAGGTAATACAGGGGTCAAAGGCGCGGATTAACTGCCGGAATTGTTTTTTGCTTTTGGAAAACTTAACCAGTTCCTGCATTTCTTTTTGCAAAGAAGCTAAATTAATTTGGGTGGGAGGAATAATGTTATAATCAATTATTTTTCCCTGCGGGTTGATTTCGGATTTATGAAAGAGGATGCCCCGCGGCGCTTCTAGGTATGCAGAACCCGTCGCCGTCTTTTTTGGAAGCGTTATTTTTTCAATTCCTCTGGACCCTTCTAAACTCTTTTTTGATATCTCTTCAATTAAATTTGCCGTTTCTTCCAAAAAATGCAAAATTTCAATTGCCTGAGCCAAATTGTTATAAAAGGGATTGCTGAAGTCGGGCTGAAATTTTAAAAAGGCCGCTTTTGCTTTGGGATTGAGGAGTTTGGAAGCACAGCTAAGCCGGGCTAAAGAACCAACCTTTATTACCTCTCCTTCTTTTGACACTCCCAGTTTTGCCGTGGAGTTTTTTATTATTAATTCCCTAAGTTCCTCAGGAAAAGCGCCCGGATACAAAGGGTATGATTTCTCGGAAGAAGTCAAGGCGGCGAGTCGGGTATTAACCCTTAAATTCGGCGTTTCAAACGTTGAAAAAAGATTTATCAAATCCTGGGCTTCGTCAAGCACTTCAAAAATTGAATCTCTGATGCTAAAAAGTTTGTCCCTGCTCGGCGGTTTTTTGAAGCCGCCCAGCATGGTATTGGTGGGAAAAGCGGAACTCCCGCCAACCCACTTCATAATTTCATCAGCCGTTCTTTTTAAATTCAGCATTAAATGAAACTCGGCCGGATATTTTTTAGAAAGCGAAATTGAACTCTTCATTTTTGCATAATCCGGAAGAACCAAAAAGAAAAGATGCAAAAGATGGCTTTTGATGATTTGGCTGGCCAGGAGCATTTTTCTTAAAATTATTGTTTCTTGAGAGGGCTCAACCCTTAAAGCGTCTTCCAGGGCGGCCCAGGAACAAAGATTATGGGCTATGGGGCAGATTCCGCAGATGCGGGAGGCAATAAAAGGCGCCTGCAAAAAGTCCTTTTTGATGAGCAACCCTTCAACCAATCGTTCGCTTTCTTCAACCTCAAATGCGGCGAGCTTTTCTTTAAAATTTATTTTTAAGACCCCGTGACCCTCAATTTTGGCGGTGAAATCAGGAGGCGCGACTTTTTTTATTTTGGAAAATATTTTTTCTTTTTTAAGCAGGGCTAAAATTTTTTTGAAGATTTCCAGGTCGGGCGGGCAGCCGGGGACTTTGGCATCCACTTTAATAAAATTTTCCACCGGCTCTAAAAATTCGGCTTTGAGTTTATAATTTTTGTCATAGATTTTTTCAGCAATTTTCTTTCTTCTTTCTTTCGGCAATTGAGCGAAGATATTTCCGGTAATGGCGCAAGCGCCTATGGCAACGACGATTTTTGACGTCTCTCTGATTTTTTTGAGTAGATTTATATCGTCTTTGGTGGTTGCCGCGCCTTCAATAATGGCAACATCAAAATCCGCCCTCTCTTTTTCTGAAAGAAGCCGCCAATTGGTTATTTCAAAGTCCTGAAAAAAATCAAAAAGGAGCTCGTCAAGAGAAAAAAGATGAAATTGGCATCCTTCGCATCCGGTAAGGTCAAAAATGGCGACTTTTGTTTTAGCCATTTTTGCATTATAACATAAATTTGATAAATTTTTTCAATTTTGATAAAATTAGATAAAAATTAAATACAGCTAATCGCTCGGCAGATTACCTCGGGAGATACGCAATTCTGAATTTTGAATAAATTTTGAATTTAATAACCTTTAAACTTTTCATTCAAACAAGAATTGTTTCAAAATTAGAGCATTAAAAATTAAAAATTTGAAATTAGAAATTAGTCATTTCGGCAAGGTGGCCGAGCGATTAAAACTTATCTATGAACAAGTTTTCATTTCTGAATTTTTCAAATTCCGAAATAAAGAACATCAATAAGGGATATTTTCTTGTCTTTTTAACGGCCGTTATTTCGGGCTTCTCAATTTTTATCAATAAATTCAGCGTCAACGTTATCAATCCCTATATTTTTACAGGGCTGAAAAATTTAACAGCGGCTGTTTTCTTGACTGCATTGCTTTTGGCGTTAAAAGATTGGCAAATTTTAAAGAAATTAACCGGGCGGCAATGGCTTTTATTGGTAATTGTTGGACTAATCGGGGGAAGTATTCCATTTTTGCTGTTTTTTAAAGGACTTTCTTTGACTACGGCCGCCAAAGGCGCATTCATCCACAAAACAATGTTTATCTATGTGGCGTTTTTAGCCGGTTTATTTTTGAGGGAGAAAATAAATAAAAACTTTTTATCGGGCGGCTTAATTTTGCTCTTTGCCGGTTTTATCTTATTAAAAAAACTTCCTTATCAATTAAATCAAGGAGATTTTCTGGTTTTTTTGGCAACTTTGTTTTGGGCAGTTGAGAATACAGTGTCAAAATATATTTTAAAATCAACGGATATTCAAGGCAGAACCTTGGCCTGGGCGAGAATGTTTTTCGGGAGTTTTTTCATTTTTTTATTTTTGCTGGGAACCGGTCAATTATCCCTGGTGAACAATCTCAATTTTCAGCAAATTAACTGGACCTTTCTTACTTCAATTATTCTTTTTGGCTATGTAATGACCTGGTATAGCGGATTAAAATATATTCCCGTTTCCCGGGCCACGGCCATTTTGCTTTTGGGCTCTCCGATAACCACTTTCCTTTCTTTAGTTTTCGGCGGCGAGGCGTCCTCTCAAGAAATTTTAGCCGGCTTTTTTATCATTTTTGGGGTAATTTTTATCATCGGTTTTAAAAAACTCCGGCAATTTCTTCTTGAAATTAAAAATTATGAACGGGCTTAAGTTAGCCGCCCTCTGCGGATTTTATCCCCACAGGTTGGGTTTGTGCGGACCGAAAAATAGTTCAGCAAAAAAAAATCTTTCGGACTTTCTCTCCGGCAAAAAAGTTTCCGCAAAAAAAATCAGGAAAATTTTAACCGCCTTTAAAGGAGCGTTTTCTTACTATAAATTAATCGCCAAAAGCAATGGAATTGAAGACCCTTTTGACGAAAGAGCGGTTAAGGCATATTGGTTCGGAAATCGGCTTTTGGAAAACGTTTCAATTGGTTCTTTAAAGGAAATGCTGCTCAGAGATTTTTCTAAGCCGATAAAAAAAATTCCTTCTGCTCTAAAGCCGCATCATAGTTTCCATGTGCTGGCCGCGGGTTCTTTGAGCGGCCGGATGCCGTTTAAAGTAAAACCGTTAGACCTCTGCCTGATCAGGTGGGGGAAAATTATAAGCTACAAAATAAATAAAACTGAAAAGGAAGAGAGCGCCGCAATTGTTGAATATCGGCCGCTCCAAAAAACGCATAATAAATATCTTCTCGGAAAAGCCGTGCGGAAAGCCGTTTTTTGGGACAGAAACTTTATTCCCAAAATTAGGGCAGGGAATTGGGTTGCCTTGCATTGGGAGCATATTGTCCAAAATCTCACCAAAAAAGACCTTGCCCTGCTTAAAAAATACACAAAAATCACAACTGATTCTCTAAATATACCCTTACTCGCTCAAAAAATAAATCTTTTCTTAAAAGAACTTGATGGCAAGAGATTGGGCAATTACCGACTTTATTTGGGAAAAGTAAAAGACCTTCCCTTGAGCGGCTGGAAACGGTTTGAATTATATCTTAAGGATAAAAAGGGATATTTAAGCAATTCACCGATGATTGAAGGTATTTTTAGCGTTGGCGGAAAAGAAATAAAGCCCTGGCTGGATTTGGATTATCATCCTTTCGTTAGTTCAAAAAGTTTAGAGAAAAAGCTGTTTGATTATTTGGGTCAGCTCATTCCCCGGGGCGGCCATATAATGGTTTCTTATGAAGGAAAGGATAAAATTCACTTAGAAACCTGGAAGGCATTGGCTCTCGGCATCCCGCCCTCAGCCACCCCGCTCGGTTTTCTGCTCTTTCAAGCCGGTTTCCAATTAATTAAAGATTGGTACTTAGCTGAAGGGGGATTGGAGGGCCCTCGCAAACTATGGGGAGAAAAAGCTCCCAACCAAACTTTTACTGAGAAATTTTATAAAAAAACCAAACGACAAATTTTAAATTTTTTAAAAAGAAAGCCGAATCCTGCCCATAAAGAGCTGGAAGACGGGAGTAGAGAAAGGTCAAAAGAAATATTAAAAATCATCAGGAAAAAATGAAATTTTCGGAATATACAAAAAAAAGCATTGACGAAGTTTTCACGGGCTTGGAAAGCGGGGAATCGGGACTTTCGGAAAAGGAAGCCGCCTTGCGTCTGTCAACCTTTGGTTTAAATGAAGTTAAAACCGAAGGGAGTAAATTCCTTGATGTTTTTTTAAGGCAATTTAAGTCGCCTTTTTTTTATCTTCTTTTTTTCGCTTCATTACTCGCTTTTTTAATCGGGGAAAGAATTGACGGTTTTGCAATCCTATTTTTTGTTTTTATAAATATCATTTTGGGGTTTTTTCAGGAATTCAGGGCGGAAAGAGCCGTTTTGCTTTTAAAGAAATATCTGCCTTCAAAAATAAGGCTCTTGAGGGATGGGCTGGAGAAAGCCGTTGAGAAAAAATTCCTGGTTAAGGGAGACATTGTTATGCTGGAAGCCGGCAACACAGTACCCGCCGATTTGCGGCTAATAAAGGTTGAAAATTTTTTGATTGATGAATCGGTTTTGACCGGAGAGTCCGCTCCCGTTTCTAAAATTTACCAACCGCTTTCAAAGGAAGCCGCAGAAATTTTTGAAGCTCGCAATATCGCTTTTGGCGGAACTTCAGTTGTTTCCGGAGAGGCAAAAGGAATAGTCATCGGGACGGCAAGAGAAATGGTTTTTGGCGAAATCGCGAAATTAGCGACAGGTATTGTAAAAGAAAGCATTTATGAAAATGACCTTCTAAGATTCAGCAAAATTGTCTTAAGAATAGTTCTGGTTACGATTCTTTTTGTTTTTATCCTTAATTTAATAATTAAGGGGAATGAAAATTTATTTGAGTTTTCAATTTTTTCCGTTGCCTTAATAGTAAGCATTCTTCCCGAAGCCCTGCCGACAGTGGTAACTTTCGCTTTTTCCCAGGGCGCTTTAAAATTGGCGAAAAAGAAGGTGGTGGTAAAACGGCTTTCTGCGGTCAATGATTTGGGCAATATAGAAATTCTATGCACCGACAAAACCGGGACACTAACTGAAAATAAGCTTGAATTGGAGGAGGTTTTTGCTAAAGACAAAGAAAAATGTTTATTATACGGCCTTTTATCCTCTCCTTACCTCAAAGAAGAAATTGAGTCATCTTTGAACCCTTTTGATTTGGCCCTTTTCAACAAGGCGCCGAAAAATATTTTGCCCGACTTGAAAAAACTTAGAGCGCTGTCAGAAATTTCTTTTGACTCGTTCAGGATGAGAAATAGCGTTCTCATCCAAGAACAAGACAAGCCCGGTAGTGAATTTTCGACCGGCTTTGCCGTATTATCCCGACGAAGTCGGGATGTCGAAAATCTACTACCGGGCAAGGGCAAAATTTTAATCGTTAAAGGGGCGCCAGAAATTATTTTGAAAATCTCTTCCAACTTCGGGAATTTAAACAGGCAAAAATTAGAGAAAGAACTAAAAAAAGAAGGCAACCTTGGCAGAAGAACTTTAGCCGTTGGCTTTAAGGAATTCAGCCAAAATACTTATTCAGAAAGCGACGAAAAGGACCTGACTTTCCTCGGCTATTTTTCTTTTCGCGACCATCTAAAAGAAACCGCGAAAGAATCAATTCAATTAGCCAAAAAATTGGGAGTAAAGATTAAAATTTTGACCGGCGACAGCAAAGAAGTAGCAGGGCAGGTTGGAAAAGAAATCGGATTAATTGAAGACCCTCAAAAAGTTATTTTAGGCGAAACATTGGAGTCAATCAAAGAAAACGACCTTTTTTCCGCCTGCGAGAAATTTTCTGTTTTTGCACGGCTCTCCAACGACAAAGTATAAAATAATAAAGGCGCTCTCTCAAAAATATGAAGTTGGATTTTTGGGCGAAGGAATAAACGACGCCCCCTCTTTGAAAGCCGCTCATCTGGCAATTGCCGTTGACAGCGCGGCTGATGTTTCAAAAGAGGTTTCAGATATAATTTTGTTGAAACGAGACCTTAAGGTCATAATAGACGGCATCATAGTCGGGAGGAATATTTTTTCCAATATCAATAAATACATAAAATGCACCATTTCTTCCAATTTTGGAAATTTTTATTCCATTGCCGCAATTTCGCTCTTTTTGCCGTTTTTGCCCATGTTTCCCAGTCAGATTTTGTTGGTTAATCTTTTGTCCGACTTTCCCTTAATTGCGGTTGCCTCAGATAAAGTTGATATTGAAGAACTAAAGAAGCCAAAATTATACCGATTAAATAAATTTATTTTCCTTATTTTTCTTCTGGCCCTGGTAAGCACTGTTTTTGATTTTGTCTTTTTTGGAATTTTCCGCAAAGCCGGAGCCCCGACACTCCAAACGCTTTGGTTTATTGAAAGCATATTGACCGAAATCTTTCTCATTTACTCCATCAGAAGTCAGCGTTTTTTCCTCAAGGCCCGAGTTCCCAGCATTCCCTTAATCGCCATTTCTTTTTTAGCCGTTTTTCTGACGATTTTTATTCCATTTTCAAATTTTGGAAAGGATTTATTTCATTTTGTTTCGCCGCCTCTTTATTCCCTTTTAATCGTTTTCTTTTTGATTTTTAATTATTTTGCGGTCAGCGAAATTGTAAAATTGATTTACTTTCGTTTCCGAAAACCAATATAGAAAATTTTTAATTTACAATTTTCAATTTTCAATGAATTTTCAATGATTTAATTTTCAATTAAGCTTAGAGCGAAGGCAGAATTGTCTTAGGTTGACACCCCAGTAGTAGAAGCTTCGCTTCACTACGGGACTTCGCTTCGCAGCCGATGGCGTGCCTGCCCCGTAGGGAAACCGAAGGTTTCTCCTTCGGGGTCAACCTTAGGCAATCTGCCGAGCGATTGAATAACCTCCTGACCCCCCCTTTTTTTTGTCATACTGGACTTGCCCCGTAGTGAAATTTGGAATGTCTTCGGCATCGTAAGTGTTTTGCTCCGCAGAACACTTGTCCAAATTCTACTGCGGGGCTTGCTTAAATATATTGACTAAAAGGTAAAGTTTGGTAGAATGTAGAATAATAAAATAAAAAATATGGTAGTTAAAGTTGACCAAGAAAAATGCATTGGTTGCGGACTGTGCATTAACATATGTCCGGAGGTTTTTGAATTCAACGAGAACAATAAATCTCAGGTAAAGGCGGGAGCGGATTTTAAAAAGAACGAGAGGTGCATCAAAGAGTCGGTTCAGTCCTGTCCGGTGACGGCGATTGAAACGGAATAATTTTGAATTATGCCAATTTCAAAAAAGCTGATAAATCTTTTTGAAAAGAGCAAAGTTAAATACGAAGTAATTAAGCACCGAACCGTTTTTACGGCTTATGACAAGGCGCAGACCCTGAAAGTTCCCGAAAAAATCTTGGGGAAAACTTTGGTTATAAATTTTGACCTGCGAGGCGAGGCAGGCAAAAAATTTGGCCTGGTTTTAATTCCGGCCAATAAAAACCTTGCTAAAGAAAAATTTAGAAAATTAGCTAAAGCAAAAAAATTGATTTCGTAAAGGAGATATGGATGAAGAAAAACTTAAAAGGAGTTAAGGTTGGCGCAGTTCCTCCTTTTGGAAACCTCTGGGGACTGCCGACCTTTGTTGACAGAGCTTTACTAAATCAGTCAAAAATTATCGCTAACAGCGGCGATTATAATTTTTCAATAAGGTTGAATCCAAAAGTTCTTAAAAAAGCAATACCGGATTTAGTTGCGGGAAATTTCAGTCAGCCAAAGCCCCGTAGTAGAATTTTGACTTGTTCCGCCCGAAAGCGGAACAAAAAATAGGCGTAGCCTTGTCAAAATTTCACTACGGGGCAAAGAAATGAATTATTATCGCTTTTTCCACCCCTTTTACGAGCAGGCGGCAGAGGAGATGTGCAAAGATTGCA
>JAGUVE010000076.1 GCA_020063075.1 Parcubacteria group bacterium
CCTTGTCCAAAAATGACACTTGAACTTTGAGCATTAAAACTTATTTCATATTTTTGACTTTTTCGTAATAATTTTTTAGAAGATTTTTCGTAATTTTATCCATTTCTTTACGTATGCGATTTCTTACTTGGGGTTCAACAGTATCAAGTCCTGGTACCATCAGTTTTCTTTCTGGGTATGATTTAAAACTTCTCAAGTATTTAAACCCCAGTTGAGCAGCATCAATAACAACGCGCATTTTTGCCTCTTTTTCAATAAAAGTAATTGAATCTTTTTTTAAATCTTTGTAAGTTTTTGCTTGTCGTTGCTGTTCTGCCGCACTTTCTATGGCGTAAAAGTATTTCAACGATACATCAATTTCCTTTTTGTTTGCTTCTTTATAATCTTTTGCCTCTTTGAAATTTTTTTTATTTCTAAATTTTCTTGTTTGCGTAATTCACCTGCCAAACCTACCCGGTGCTGGTCTTCGTGAGAAAAAATTTCGGTAAATCCTTCTTTTGCCAGTTCTTCGTCAGAGACGAACAAACATCTTATATTATCCAAGATTTTATCACCAACTAAAATTTTATTTTCGGGGTATTTGGCAACTAAAAGATTCTTCTCAAAAGTTTTTTTGTTAGTAACTTCAATTATTCTACAATTACCGATTCCAATATCCTTACCATCTTTTTCTATCAATAATCCCATTTTTTGCTCCTGGGCAAGATTTTTTAATTCTTCCACCGTTTTTTTAAATCTCTTATCATTTTCATATTTTTTGGTTGTGTTTTCTAATTCTTTTCTTAAATATTCAGTTGCCTGAACGTCCCTAAAATCGCCAGAATTTTCAGGTTCACCTTGCGGCCCTTTTTCGCTTTTTTGAGATGCCCCAATTGTTCTTTCCAAAAATTTTTCATTCATTGTATTTTGACATTGATTTTTCTAAACCAGATTCTAAAAAATATTCAATTGCCTCGCAGGTTTTTTCAATAACTTCCTGCACAATTTTTTCTTCGTTTTTGGTAAATTTTTGGAGAACGAACCCTTCCGGATTTTTTGGCTTTCCGGTTTTGGGACAAATTCCAATTCTAAACCTAATAAAGTTTTTCGTTCCCAGTTCGCTAATTATTGATTCCACTCCTTTGTGGCCGGCAGAGCCGCGGTCAAAAGAAATTCTAATTTTCCCCAAAGGTAAATCTATGTCGTCATTGAGAACTACGAGACCCGGCAATGTAATTTTATAAAAATTTATTAAATCTTTAACCGCTTTACCGGAAAGATTCATAAAGGTCTGGGGTTTGGCAAGAATGACTTTTTTACCGGCAATTTCTCCTTTGGAAATTTGAGCGTTTAATTTTAAAAATTGAAAATTGGCGGCGATTTCTTCAACCGCCCCAAAACCGACATTATGCCTTGTTTTTTGATATTTTTTACCGGGATTGCCCAGGCCAACGATTAAAATCATATTTTATTATATCACTCCTATTGCAAAAAGAAAAAAAACTCTTATAATTAAATGAATGAAAAGTATATTTAATTTTTTTGCAGAAATATTTAAAATCGTCGTTATTGCTTTATTGATTGTTTTGCCCATTCGCTATTTTTTATTTCAGCCGTTTTTTGTCAAAGGGCAATCAATGGAGCCGAACTTTGAAGGCGGCGATTATTTAATTGTTGACGAAATTTCCTATCGGCTTCGGGAGCCCTTGAGAGGGGAAGTGGTTGTTTTTAAAAATCCTCAAAACCCGAGTCAAAGATTTATAAAGAGAATTATCGGGCTTCCCGGAGAAACCCTGGAATTAAAGGATGGGAGGGTTGTAATTTTTACAAAGCCAAAAAAGTTTATCTTGGATGAATCGGCTTATCTGCCCCCGTTCACCCAGACCAATGCAAGGGGGTACGAAATAGTTACTTTAAAAAGAGATGAATATTTTGTTTTGGGCGACAATCGGGCGAATTCAAGCGACTCAAGAATTTTCGGGGCGCTGCCTCGGGATAATATTATCGGCCGCGTTTTGCTTAGGCCCTGGCCATTTACGGCCCTCGCCAAGATTGAAGTCCCGGAATACCAAAAATGAAAAAAAATAAATTCCAGAGTCCAACCGGAATGCACGATATTCTCCCGGAAGACCAGAAATATTTCAGAAAAATTTATGAACTCTGTGAAGAAATGGCTAATTTTTATGAATTTGAAAGAATTGAGACGCCGATTCTGGAAGATACCGAACTTTTTTCAAGAGGGGTGGGGATTGGCACAGACATTGTGGAAAAACAAATGTTTACTTTTAAAACGAGGGGAGGGGATTATTTGACTTTGAGGCCCGAGGGAACGGCGCCCATTGTAAGGGCTTACATTGAGCATGGGATGCAAAATTTGCCTCAGCCCTTAAAGCTCTGGTATTTCGGCCCCTATTTCCGCGCCGAAAGACCGCAATTCGGCAGGTATCGTCAATTTTGGCAGTTTGGTTTTGAAACCATTGGAGAAGAAGGTCCGGTTATCGATGTTCAGATTATCCAGGTATTTTATAATTTATTAAAGGAATTGAAGTTCAAAAACCTGGTTGTTGCCCTAAACAGCATCGGATGTTCTCAATGCCGCCCCTATTTTAAAAAAATATTGGCGAGTTATTTTAGAAACCGGGAATCATCTTTGTGCGCGGACTGCGGGAGGCGGCTGAGAGAGAACCCTTTGCGTATTTTGGACTGTAAAGAAGAAAAATGTCAAATGGTGGTTTCCCAGGCGCCCCAAATGCTTGACCATCTCTGTGAGAGCTGTCATAGGCACTTTAAAGAAGTTCTGGAATTTTTTGACGACCTTTCCCTTCCTTATGCCCTAAGCCCCTATTTGGTCAGGGGCTTGGATTATTATACTAAGACCGTTTTTGAAATTTCAGAAGACAGTGAAGAAGGTAAAAAGGTGGGGGCTTTGACTGGCGGCGGAAGATATGATAATCTGGCAAGGATTCTGGGGGGAAAACCGACCCCGGGATGCGGAGGGGCCTCGGGGATAGAAAGAATCTTAATTTTAATGAAGGGAAAAAAGCTCAGATTTTCTCAAAGCCCTTTTCCAAAAATATTTCTGGCGCAACTTGGCGATTTAGCCAAAAGAAAAAGCTTAATTCTGGTTGAAGAATTTAGGAAAATAAGAATTCCGGTTTCCGAATCGCTGGGCAGGGACTCCCTAAAGGCGCAACTAAATCGCGCAAATAGAATTGGAGCAAAGTTTGCTTTAATCCTTGGCCAAAAGGAAGCCCTTGAGGGCAGTGTAATAATTAAGGATATGGAAACGGGGAGACAGGACTTGGTGAAGTTTGAAAAAGCGGTTGAGGAGATGAAAAAACGGCTAAAGAAATGACTAATTGCAAAATCCTAATTTCTAATGTTTAAAAATTAAATCATTAAAAATTGTTTGAAAATTAAAAATTAAAAATTTAAATTGTGGATTGTCTTTTTTGTAAAATTGTAAATAAGGAAGCGCCATCGGAAATCGTTTATGAAGACGATAGGATTATCGCTTTCAAAGATATCCACCCCGCGGCGCCTGTTCATATTTTAGTTGTGCCAAAAAAACACATACCCTCGGTAGATAACCTTGAAAAGGGGGATAAAGATTTAATGGGGGATTTATTTTTAGTCACCCAGGGCATAGCAAGGAGGATTTCTCTGGCGGAATCGGGTTACAAATTGGCCTTCAATGTAGGTAGGGGAGGAGGGCAAATCATAGACCATCTCCATTTGCATCTATTGGGCGGCTGGAAAACCGAGGAAGATAGGAAAAAGTTGAAAAATATTTGATAAATTACAATTATGAGTTTAGAAGTCAAGAAAAAACTAAAAGAAACATCGCTGGCATTGGCTAGCCGCTTTACAAAAAGCATGCAGCAAAGCGGTATCTTGCTTCGGGCGAGAAAAAGTCAATTTCGAGAAAGGGAAAAGTCGCGGCAAATAAAAAGAAGGGCGGCCATCAGAAGAAGCGAGAGGAAAAAAGAATACCAGAAATTGAGAAAATTGGGGAAGGTTAAATAGGATCGCTCGGCAAGATTTGTATCGCTCGGGTAACCCTTACATCAGGAAGCACTGACTGAAGGAAATGACAAGTGACTATTAAAGAATTTTGAATTTCTAATTCTGAATTTTGAATAAATTTTGAATTTGATAATTTTTAAAACCTTGTGTTTTGCGGATGGTTTTCGTTAGTTTCGAAATTAGAGCATTAAAAATTCATTCAAAATTGAAAATTCAAAATTGAAAATTATAATATGTTAAAAGCAAAAATCCGAGACGATTTAAAAAATAATTTGAAAGAGAAAGAGGAATTGGCGGTTTCGGTTTTGCGGCTGCTTATCGCCGCAATTTTTAATAAAGAAAAGGAAAAGAGATACAAGTTGGCAAAAAGCCAACAATTAAAAGAGGCGGAACTGGAAAAGGAAAGCGAGTTGGCGGATGATGAAATTGTTGAAGCCGTTTCTTCTGAAATTAAAAAAAGAAAAGAAGCGATTTTGGAATACGAAAAAGGGAAAAGGGATGATTTAGCCAAAAAAGAAAAAGAAGAAATTGAAATTCTGCAAAAGTATCTCCCAGAACAGCTCTCCGAAGAAGAAGTTGAGAAATTAGCAAAAGAGGTTATTGAAGAAATCGGAGCAAAAGAACTAAAGGATATGGGGAAAGTAATGGCGGAGTTAATGCCTAAAGTTAAAGGCAAGGCGGAGGGCGGTTTGGTTTCCAAAATCGTCAAAGACCGGTTAACTTCAAAATAACAATAAATTTTCAGAAATTTTTCAAATTTAAATTTTTCGAAATTCCTTAATTTCGAAACAATCTAAACAATGCCAAAAACAAAACTTTACACCATTGTTTTTATTATTTTGGTTTCCGCTTTTTTTGCCGGCAATTTCGTTTATCCCCAATTTTTGAAATTGCCCTATTTCCCGAATATTCCCTTTAAATTGGGTCTGGACCTCCAGGGCGGGGTTCATTTGCTTTATGAGGCCGATTTATCAAACATAGAAGAAAAAGATAAAAAAAGTTCAATGGAGGGATTGAGAGACGTAATTGAAAGAAGGGTTAATCTTTTCGGAGCCAGGGAACCCTTGGTGCAGGTCCAGGAAGAAAGGTTAATCGTTGAATTGGCGGGCGTAAAAGATATCTCTGAAGCGATTAAAGAAATAGGGGAGACCCCTTTTTTGGAATTTAAGGAGCCAAAGGAAAATTATGAAGAAATTTTGGAAAAAAATCAGAGGGTTATGGATGCCGGGGAAGGAGAATTAGAAGAACCTTTTAAACCCACTCCCTTAACCGGAAGATATTTGAAAAAATCGGAACTTGGTTTTGATGAAACAACCCAGGAACCCCTGGTCTTGATTGAATTCAACGACGAGGGCGCAAAAATTTTTGAGGAATTGACCGAAAAAAACACTAAGAAACCTTTAGCCATCTATATTGACAATATTTTGCTTTCTTCTCCGGTTGTCCAAGAAAAAATTTCCGGCGGAAGCGCCAGAATTACGGGTAACTTCACCATTGAAGAAGCAAGGAAATTATCCAGAAATCTTTCAGCCGGAGCCCTGCCCGTCCCCATTCGTTTGATATCCCAAGAAAGCGTCGGGCCCGTCCTGGGCAAAATATCTTTGGAAAAAAGTTTAAGGGCGGGAATTTACGGCTTCCTGGCAATTCTCATTTTCCTGCTCATTTTTTATCGCCTGCTCGGTTTTTTTGCCTCGCTGTCCTTATTGATTTATGTCGCCTATATTTTGACTTTGTTCAAAATTATTCCCGTAACTCTTACTTTAGCCGGTATTGCCGGATTTTTATTATCAATGGGCATGGCGGTTGACGCCAACATTTTAATTTTTTCAAGAATGAGGGAAGAACTAAAACAGGGAAATGGTTATCTGATTTCTTTGGAAGAGGGAGCTAAGCGGGCGTGGCCCGCCATTCGCGACGGAAATCTGACCACAGTTTTGGTCGGCTTGATTCTATTCGCTTTTGGGACGAGCTTTGTCAAGGGTTTTGCCTTGACGTTGGTTATCGGAAACCTGGTAAATATGTTCACGGCAATTTTTATCACTAATAATTTTTTGCGGCTGTTTGTCGGCACAAGAATTGAAAAATTGAGTTGGCTTTGGAGATAATATGATTCCTTTTCTAAAATACAAAAAAGTATATTATATTTTTTCCGTACTTTTGGTTTTCGCCACGATTGCTTCTCTTTTGATTTTCGGCTTGAAATTTGGCATTGATTTTTTGGGAGGCGGTATTTTGGAAGTTGATTTTGAAAAAAGGCCGGAAAATAAGCAGATTTTGGAAAAATTAAAAGAACTTAATTTAGGTGAAATTGTCATTCAGCCGGCGGGGGAGCAAGGAGTAATTATGCGCTTAAAAGAGGTTGATGAAGGCACCCATCAAAAAATTCTTTCAAGGCTCGGGGAACTTTCAAAAGTCGTAGAAAAAAGATTTGAAAGCATAGGTCCCGCCATTGGCAGAGAATTGAGAGAAAAGACAATAATTTTGGTAACTGTTTCCCTCCTGGCATTGCTAATCTATATCGCCGTTTCTTTTTCCAAGGTCTCAAGACCGATTTCCAGCTGGCAGTATGGAATAATCTCAATTTTTACCTTGGCTTTTGACGTTTTAATACCGATTGGATTAATTTCACTTCTCGGTAAATTTTCTAACGTTCAATTTAATATTCCGATTATCACCGCCCTGTTGACAATTTTGGGCTACACAATCAACGATAAAGTAATTATTTTTGACAGGGTGAGGGAAAACCTCTTGAAGAACCAAGGACAGGATTTTGCGACTTTGGTAAATCAAAGCTTAAATCAAACCCTGACTCGTTCCCTCAGCACCGGTTTTTGCACTCTTTTTGCACTCTTTTCAATATTTTTCTTTGGCGGAGAGACGTTGAAATACTTTTCTCTGGTGATGATAGTCGGCATCGTAGTCGGCACTTACTCATCTTTGTTTATGGCGGCTCCCATTTTGGTCAGCTGGTTGAATTGGCGCCAGAAAAGGGGTTGACAATATTTTTAAAAAATATTTTAATAAAATAATTACCATTGCATTATTCGCTCGGTCATCTTGCCTCAGGGAGCACG
>JAGUVE010000027.1 GCA_020063075.1 Parcubacteria group bacterium
AAAATTTATCTCCATAATCTACTAAGAATATCATTTTAATGTATTTTTTTCAAACCCGGTAGAGAAATTTCGATAGGGTTTTTCTAAAGAAAAACCAACTTATTGCGAAGCAAATCGAAGCTCTTCTACGGGGTAAAATAAAAAAGGGGCGAAACCGCCCCTTTTTTATTGTTTATTTTTATATTTTTATAACTTATTTTTCCTCCAAAAAACGAAAATCAGAAATAATTTAATATTAAAGTTTTACATTTTTTCTGGGGCCGAGATTCCCATTAAATCCAAAGTGTTTTTAATGACTTGTTTTGTTGCCAAAATTAGGGACAAACGGGCTTGAGTTAGATTTTTGTCCTCAGACATTACTCGGCAGTCGCGATAAAATTGATGAAAAGTATTTGCCAAGTCGCCCGCATATTGAGGAAGCCGCTGAACCTGATAATCTCTCGCGGTGTCTTCAATTATTTCTGGAAATCTGATGAGTTGTTTAATAAGACCCAACTCGCTCGGATGCTCTAATAGTTTTAAGTTTTGAATTGTTGTTTTTCGCTTTTCGTTTTTAGTTTTTAGTTTCCTCAAAATACTGCAAATGCGGGCATAAGCATACTGAATGTAGTAAACCGGGTTTTTCTCCGATTGTTCTTTTGCCAAGTCCAAATCAAAGTTCAAATGGCTGCCCGCGCCTCTCATTAAGAAAAAAAATCTTGCAACATCTAAACCAACCTCATCGATCAATTCGTTTAGAGTCACATAGGTGCCGGCGCGTTTTGACATTCTTACTTCTTTCCCGCCCCGGAATAACCTCACCAGTTGCATAATAATAATGTTTACCTTTTCTTTTTGATAACCCAAAGCTTCAGCCGCCGCCTTGAGCCGGTTAACATAGCCATGGTGGTCGGCTCCCCAAATATAAATTAAACGAGCAAAACCCCGTTTAAATTTATTTTTTAAATAAGCAACGTCTGAAGTAAAATATGTTGTTTCGCCGTCCTCTTTTACTAAAACCCTGTCTTTATCGTCAAGGAATTTCGTTGAACGAAACCAAAGCGCCCCTTCTTTTGAATAAACCAGTTCCTTCTTTTTTAGAAAATCCAATACCCCTTCCACTTCTCTGTCTTTGTATAATTTGCTTTCTTCAAACCAAAAATCATATTTTATTCCCATTTTTTTTACCATGGGTTTAAGTATTTCTTTTAAAATAATTTTCGCCGCAATCTTTCCGACTTTCTCTACGTCAACGCTTTTTATTCCCTTTCGCAAATTCAAAATATAATCGCCTTTATAGACCGCTTCTGAATCGCCGATTACGGAGTGCCCCAACTTTCTTATTTGTTCGCCAACGTTGTTGATATAATATTCTCTGGCAACCTTGAACCCTGCTTTTTCCAAAACGTTTGCCAAAACATCTCCGCAAAATCCTCCCCTGCCGTTTCCCAAGGTTAAGGGGCCCGTAGGATTAGCCGAAATAAACTCAACATTGATTTTCTGTTCTTTGCCGATTTTTAATGCGCCGAATTTTTCTCCTTGTTTTAAAATTTCGCCGAGCCGCGCTTGTAAGTATTCTTTTGAAATAAAAAAATTGATAAAGCCCGGCTCTACAACCTCGACCTTGTCGAGGAATTTCGAATTTTGAATTTTGAATTTTGAAATTATTAGTTTGGCTATTTCTAAGGGGTTTTTTTTAACTTCTTTGACAACGAGCAAAGCAATGTTTGTGGCATAATCCCCGTGTTCTTTTGCCCCCGATTGCTCCAATTTAATTTCCGGAATTTTAAATTCTAAAAAAACCCCTTCCTTTTGAAGCTCTTTTATCGCTTTTTCTATTAAATTGGCAATCCGATACCGAATCATATATTATTTCAGTTTACTGCATTTTTTGCTAAAATAAAATAGAGCACATAAATTACTCGTAAAGATTTGGGGAATAGAAACAACATGAAAATACTATCTGAAAATAGAAAAGCGTATTTTAATTATCAAATCCTGGAGAAATTTGAGGCGGGAATTTCTTTGCTTGGCCAAGAAGTAAAATCGTTAAAAACCCGCGGCGTGAATTTGGCGGGAACCTATGTCGTAATTAAACAAGAGGAAGCATTCTGGCTCGGAGCGAATGTTCCTCCTTATCAGCCAAAAAATGCGCCGCCGGATTATGCGCCTGAAAGGTCAAGAAAGCTTTTATTAAGGAAATCGGAAATAAAATACTTAATCGGAAAATCAAGGCAAAAGGGCTTGACTTTAATGCCTTTGAAGTTATATACTAAAAACGGAAAAATAAAACTTGAGTTTGCGCTTGCTAAGGGCAAAAAGGAGTTTGATAAACGAGAAGAAATTAAAAAAAGAGAGTTTCAACGAGAGAAAGAAAGATTATTGAAAGAAAAAATATAAATATTTTTGAGATTCAAGTTTCCAGAAAACTTTCAGTTTTATAGACAATGTTTTTTTATTTTGACTGAGCCCGTAAGGGCGAATGAAAGGGGGCGAAAAAGAATCGATAAGAATCTAACTAAGATATGCCAATCAAGGTGTTAGTTCCTTGTAAAACCGCTGACAACCAAAATAAGTGCCAACTTATTTTCTAAGGTAAAGAATGCTGCGGCTTCGGCTTTCAGCGTTCCTATGCCTGTTTACGCTTAATTTTAGGCGTACGCCCAAACCGGTTGATTCTCGATAGACGGCGCGGGTGTCATAAAATTCGAGATAGATATTATTTTCCGCCGAAAAATAATATTGAAATAATTTGGCTTATTAAACCGGAATTTTGTTCAATTTTTATCCGGTTTAAAAAATCTTAATTGGGCTATATTGGTAGATGTGTCTTAGGACGATTTTTAGACGCGAGGGCAGAACTCGCCGCCTCCACCAGGTTTAAAAAATTTTCTGAATAATCCTTTAGTCAACAATCAAATAAGGGCCAGAGAAGTCAGGGTTATAGATGAGGAAGGAAAGAATTTAGGAATTTTAAATTTATATGAAGCGCTCAAAGTTGCCAGGGAGCGCAATTTAAATTTAGTTCAGGTTACGGAAAAGGTGGAGCCGCCGGTTTGCAGAATAATGGATTATGGAAAATATCTTTATTCTCTGCAGAAGAAAACCAAAATAAAAAAAACCGGCGAACTAAAAACAATCCGTCTTAGCTTCAATATCTCCTCTCATGACTTAGAAATTAGAGCCAAACAAGCAGAAAAGTTTTTGAAAAAAGGAGACAAGGTTAGAGTAGAAATGAGGCTTAGAGGAAGAGAAAAAGCCCTGGCTGATTTTGCCAAAGGAAAAATAAAACAATTTTTGGAAGTTCTGGAGGGGGTGGTCCCGGTAAAAATTGAACGGGAATTAAAAAAAGAATCAAGGGGCTTAACGATGATATTATCAAAAAGCTGAGTTTATTTAATTATGAAAACGCGGAAATCAATTTTAAAAAGATTTAAAATCACAAAGACCGGAAAAATCCTCAGGAGAGCGACCGGTCAAGACCATTATCGGGCGAAAAAATCAGGAAAAAAAATCAGGAAAATCCGGAAATGGGTTAGATTGTCAAAGCCCGAGGAGAGAAAAATAAAACGGCTGATTAGCCGTTAAGTTGTATTGTTTAGAAATTTAAAAAATTTCTGAAAATTTATTGTTTAGATTATTTCGAAATTCAGAAATTTCGGAAAATTTAAACTTAAAAAGTTTCCAGTTATAGGAAACCTTTGGTTTCCTATATACTTAACTTTTTCGACAGGTGTCGAAAAAGTTAAGTGTAAATTTATGGCAAGAGTTAAAAGGGGAAAAATCGCGCATAAACGCAGAAAGCGCTTATTAAAACATACTAAGGGTTTTCGCTGGGGCAGAAAATCAAAATTTCGGTTGGCAAAAGCGGCTGTCTATCATGCTTGGTCTCATGCTTATAAAGACCGGAAAAGAAAAAAGAGGGAATTCAGGCGCCTATGGCAGGTTCAGATAAACGCCGCCTGCAGAAATTTAGGGGTTTCTTACAGCAAGTTTATCTTTGGGGTAAAAAAAAGCGGGATAGAAATTGACCGGAAGGTATTGGCAAAATTAGCTCAGGATAATCCTCAAATATTTGAAAAAATTGTTGAGAAGATAAACCCGGTAGTGAAAATTTGACTGCCTTCGGCAAATTACCCCGCCTTTTTAAATTTTCCAAAGTAAATTTTACTAAAAATTTATTTTTTAATGAAATTTATAATTTAGACTTGAAAACTTAGAAAGGGCGGGGTGTCAAATTTCTACTACCGGGCAAAATCCTAAATTGGGCGAATATCGGCTTCTTTTTGAAGTTCTTTAATATTCCTGAAACCTTGTTTTTGCAAACTTTGCTTGACCCCGGCAATTAATTTTGGAATGAAATCATAACCAGACCCGCGATAGGCAACTTTTATTACCCTGCCCTCCGGAACCTTTATTTTTACTTTTTCAATTCCGTACCGAACTCCCCCTCTCTTTTCCATCGCCTCAATTGAACCCATACCTCTGTATTTTTTAACCATTCTATTTTCCTCATAATCAAACTCCTGTTCCCCGGGCGATTCGTCTAAGCCCGCCAATAAGCTTCCCATCATTACTGATTGGGCTCCCAAAGCCATGGCTTTTGTTATATCGCCCGGTTTTTGAATATCGGCTAAGTCCGGGATTTTTATTCCGCCGTCGGCAATAACCGGACAAAAACCATATTTTTTTTCCACCTTCTTAACTGCCTGAGCGCAGTCCCAAACCGCCGATGCCTGAGCCCTGCCAGTACCTAGTTCTTGTTGAGTAATACAGGCGGCTCCGGGGCCAATTCCGACTCTTAAGGCATCGCAATATTGCGATGCCTCTTTTAATATTTTAAAAACCTGCTCGGCTGAATCAATGCTTCCCAAAACAACTTCCAATTTGGGAAAATTTTTTTTCGCCCATTTCGCAATTTCAATTTGTTCCTTAAAAACAACTCCGGCATCAATTAAAATCCCGTCTACGCCGACCTCAACCCCCTTCTTAATCCTTTCTTTTGCCAAATTCAGCCGCGATTCAACGGCAATAAAAACCCTTAGCCGCTTGTTATCATCCACGGTTGCCAAGGGAAAGTACTTTTGCTTTCTGATATCAGAGTCAGTAACCAGAGCAACGACTTTTTCTTCTTTATCAATAATCGGCAAGGTGTCCAAATTGTTCTTTCTTAAAATTTCGGTTGCCAGGTCTAAGTTATTTTTGTCAAACGTTTCTGATTTTTTTGCCACTATCAGGTTTGCCCGAGGAGTCATAACCTCTTTTAATTTTGTTCCCATATCCTTGCGGTATCTGACGTCTCGGTTGGTAACAATTCCCGATAGTTTTGAATCCAAGGTTCCATCTTCGGTAATCGGGACGCTGAAAAAACCGAATCTTTCATTGAGAGAATAGATGTCTCTAATTGTGTTTTTTTGAGAAAGAACAATCGGTTTAAAGACAAACCCAGCCATAAATCTTTTCACTTTTTCGGCTTCCTCAATCTGTTCATCAATGGTCGAAAAATTATAGTGGATAACGCCGATGCCCCCCTGAAGACCCATCAAAATCGCCATCTTTGATTCGGTGACGGTATCCATTGGTGAAGAAATAAAGGGCGCTTTAAGACGGATTTTCTTTGTAAAATTGGTCGTTAAATCAACTTCGTCTCTTTCAAAATCCGGCAGGCGATTGGGAATTAAAGTGATGTCTTTATACCAAAATTCCTTATTTTTTAGAGATGGATGCAGTTTTGCCATATGATTTAATCAATCCTCAATTGGAACGGGATATTCGCCGCTGAAACAACTGGTGCAGAAATCATCTTTGGTTAAAGGCGTTCCTGGCGTCTCAAGAATTGCCTTGAGCAATGAATCCAAGCTTAAATAACATAAAGAATCCAAGCCCAACTCCTTTCTAATTTCTTCCACATCTCCCCCTTTCCTTTCAGCAATCAATTCGTCCTTAATTCTATAGGTGTCTATGCCGAAATAACAAGGATACCTGTAAGGAGGAGAAAATACCCGGCTGTGAACCTCTTTGGCTCCGGCTTTTTTAAAAAGACCTGTCAGCCGTTTTTGGGTTGTTCCCCTGACGATTGAATCGTCAATTGTAACGATTTTTTTGCCGGCTATTTCTTCTTCAATCACGACAAATTTCAATTCCGCCCCCCGCTCTCTCAATTCTTGAATGGGTTCAATAAAAGTTCGGGAAACGAGGTGGGTTCTTAACATTGCCTCCTGGCCGTCTTTGGTGCCGGACTTTTCAATAAATCCCAAACCGCCATATTTGCCGGAATCCGGAATGGGAACGGCCAAGTCTGCCGAAGCCGGGCATTCTCTTGCCAAATACCTTCCCATGTTTTTCTGGACATCTTTCACTCTTCTCCCAAAAACGATGCTGTCCGGACGCAGAAAATAAACAAATTCAAAAATACAGAATTTCCTTTTTTTGACCGGAGGACGAAAATACTCCTTGATTCCCGACTGAGTAATTATTAGCATCTCGCCTGGGTCCACTTCTCGGATTAAAGAAGCCCCCATGTGGTAGAGGGCGCAGGTCTCGGAAGCAACTACGAAAGCGTCTTCTCTTTTCCCAACGCAAAGCGGGCGAATTCCGAGGCTGTCTTTAACGGCAATGATTCTATCTTCATATAGAATTACCAGAGAATGGGCGCCTTTGAGTTTTTGCAAAACCTCTTCTACCGCCTTTTCAAATGAAGGCGCTTTGGTCAAAGAAATTAAAGCCGCAATGACCCCGGTGTCGGAAGTATTTTTGAATTTAAACCTTTTTTTTTGGCAATACTCTCTCAAAATTTCGGTGTTGACCAGGTTTCCGTTATGACCCAGCCAAAATTCCTTTCCTTTCCAGACGCCTCTAATTGGCTGAATGTTGGCGGGATTGCTTTCACCGGCCGTGCTGTAGCGGTTATGGGCAATTCCGATGTTGCCCTTGAGCCCGGCCAAAATATCGCCATTTCTAAAGACAACCGCGATTTCTCCTATTCCTAAGTGAGAATAGTAGTTGTCACCAGCAAAAGTTACAATTCCAGCCGCTTCCTTGCCCCGGTGTTGAAGGCCGTATAAACCGCAATAGAGGTCTTTGGAAACCTCTTTTTTTTTGCTAACTATACCAATAACTCCGCACATCTTTTTTTATTTTACCCCGTAGAAGAATTTTGACAAGTGTCCCGCTAAAAACGGGACACTTACATTTGCCGAAGGCAGTCAAAATTTCTCTACGGGGTTTTACCACTAATTTTATTTTTGGGAAAGATATTCATTGGCTTTTTTCAGAATTTCTTTGGCATTTTTGAAAGTTAATCGCTCAATGGCTTTTTCATAAAGCAGCCATTCGGCTCCGATATGCTCAAAAGAAATTTTTACTTCTTTTATCCTTGTCTCAGCCAACAAAAAAGTGACAATTTTAAAAATATTCTCTCCTTTGAGGCGAAAAAAATATTTTATTCCCTCTTTAAATCCTCCGACAAAACTAATATCGGTCAAGCCGGTTTCCTCCCTAACTTCTCTTTTTGCGGTGTCCTCAATTTTCTCCCCTTTTTCAATGTGTCCTTTTGGAAGGTCCCAATAACCCCTTTTGGTTTTAGATGAAGACGGATAATGCAAAAGAAGGTAATAAATCTTATCACCTTCTTTTCTAAAAATCACGGCCCCGGCTGATTTTTCTAAGGACATATAAGGGTACGGCGTCCGCACATGTTCATTGTTATATTCTTTCTCAAAAAAGTTTCAATTTTATTTTAGGGCAGAATTAAGAAAAATGGAGCTGACCCCATTTTTCTCATTTACCCGCCGCCCGAGAGGGCGGTGAAGGCGATGAGGGCAAGAAAAATAGAGTTGCTTGTCCGCCGAAGCCTAGAAGGCGAAGGCGGAACCCTATTTTTCTGTTTTCTGTTTTCCTCATTTTTTTCTACTTATAAATATCTTTGCGATGATCAATTTCAAAGAAAATTGCAGTTTCTATGTTCTGAAAATAAAAAAATACTCGATAACGACGAGTAATGCGAA
>JAGUVE010000015.1 GCA_020063075.1 Parcubacteria group bacterium
AGAAGGAGGAAGGCATACCCCGTTTTTCACCGGTTACAAGCCCCAGTTTTATTTCAGAACCACCGATGTAACCGGGGATGTCGCTTTGTCAGAAGGCACGGAGATGGTTATGCCGGGAGATACGATTAATTTGAACGTTAAATTGATATCTACGATTGCTATGGAGGAAAAGCAAAAATTTGCCATTCGGGAAGGCGGAAAAACAGTTGGAGCGGGAGTAGTAACCAAGATAATAAAATAATAAATTTACAGAAAACTTCCAGTTTTCTATATAATTTTAAAGGGTTCTTTTAAGATGTCAGCCAAAAAAAAAGTTGTTGAAGTTGAGAAAGAGTTAAAACCTAAGCTTCGGATAAAGCTCCGAGCTTATGATAATAAAGTAATTGACAATTCGGCAAAACAGATAATTGAGACCGCTTTGCGTTACGGGGTCGAAATATCGGGCCCCGTTCCTTTACCGACCGAGATTCGTAAATATACCGTCAACAGGTCATCATTTGTTCACAAGGATGCGAGAGAGCAGTTTGAAATAAGGGTTCACAAAAGGATGATAGACATTTTAAATCCTAATCCTAAAGTTCTTGAGTCGTTGAGAAATCTGACTCTGCCTGCCGGTGTGGATATTGAAATAAAGATGTAAGACGTTGATTAATGCCGATAGAGTATTTACATTAATAAAATTTTATTCCATAATGAAAATACTTGAGCTAATTTTTTAAAATACTATAGTTTTTATTTTTATAGTCACGGAGAAAACCGGGCTATGCCCGGTTTTCAATTATCCGCATAAATCAGCTAAAATCAGCATAAATCAGTGAATTATGAAATTTATTTTGGGCATAAAACTTGGAATGGGGCAGATTTTTGACGAAAAAGGAAATGTAATTCCGGTTACTCTGCTTCAAGCGGGCCCCTGTGAAGTGACCCAGGTCAAAACAAAAGAAAAAGACGGTTATGAAGCAGTTCAGTTTGGCTTCGTTAAAAAAATAAAAAAAATAAAGAAAACCGAAAAGGGAAAAGAATTCAGATACCTGAGAGAATTAAGGGAAAATGAATTAAAAATTGGAGATTACGGGCTGGGCAAAAAAATAGACGCTTCAGTTTTTAAAGAAGGCGATAAGGTTTTGGTTTCCGGCATTTCCAAGGGAAAAGGATTTGCCGGGGTTGTAAAGAGATGGGGATTTGCCGGGAAAAACACCACCCACGGAACAAAGCACGAGGTGAGAACTCCGGGTTCAGTTGGGGGCAGGACGCCCTCAAGAGTGGTGAAAGGAAGAAAAATGGCAGGCAGAATGGGCGGAGAAAGAATTATGATTAAGAATTTAAAAGTGGTAAAAGTTGACGCAAAAAATGATTTAATTGCAATAGGAGGAGCGGTTCCGGGCAGAAAGGGCGCATTGTTGGAAATAAAAGGATAATAAAAAACAAGCTTACACTTAACTTTTTCAACACCTGTTGAAAAAGTTAAGTGTATAGGAAACAAAAGGTTTCCTATAACTGGGAAACTTTTAGTTTTCTATACAAAAATATGAAAGTCACCGTTTACAACCAGGAAGGCGGAGAGGTGGGAACAACTTTATTGCCAAAGGAAATTTTTGAGGTGAAAATGAATTCTGATTTACTTTGGCAAGTTACGGTTTCTCAAAGGGCGAACAGGAGAAAGACAATTGCAAAGGTAAAAGACAGAGGAGAGGTTAGGGGCGGCGGAAGAAAGCCCTGGCCCCAAAAACACATGGGAAGGGCAAGACACGGTTCAATAAGGTCTCCTCTTTGGAGAAAGGGAGGCGTAACTTTTGGACCAACGACGGAGAAGGTTTTCAAGAAGAAAATTCCAACAAAAATGAAAAGAAAGGCGCTTTTTATGGTTTTATCGGCAAAAATTAAAAATAATTTTTTGATTATTCTGGATAAATTAAAATTAGATGTTCCAAAAACAAAGCTGATGGAAAAAATAATCGCTGACTTGAAGTCAAAGATTGAAAATTTTAAAAAAGGGAGTATTTTAATTGCTTTGCCCGCAATTGACAGAAATCTGATTTTGGCAACGAGAAATTTGTCCGGAGTGGAGGCTCGGCAGGCAAGGGAGTTGAATTGTTTGGACTTGCTTTCTTTTAAATATTTAATAATGCCAAAAGAATCAATAAAAATAATTAAAGAAACGTTTCGTCCTACGGAACAACCCGCATCGGAGAGGGGTCGGGATAACCTTTCGGTTCTCCCGAATAGGAAAACAGCGAAGCCGAAGGTTGAGCGACCTAACTAGGTATTATGTTGAACATTTTTAAAAAAAAGGTAAAAGAAAAACCCGAAAAAGAGGAGGTCAAATTATTGAAAAAACAAAAAGGGGAATCAATAATCGCCAAATCAGAAAAAAAAGCTGGAATCGGCCACCAAACCCTGAAGTTCCCTCACATTACCGAAAAGGCAACCGCTTTGGCTGAAAGAAATCAGCACGTTTTCAAGGTTTATCCCAAGGCAAATAAAATTGAAATAAAAAAAGCGATTGAGAACATATACGGAGTAGATGTAATTTCGGTTAAAATTATTAATATTCCGAGGCGAAAAAGGCGATTGGGTAAAATTTTGGGTTGGAGAAAGGGATATAAAAAGGCAATAGTTAGGGTAAAAGAGGGACAGAAAATTGAAATAATGCCGAGATAAAAATCATGAAATCAATACTTACAAAAAAGGAACCGGAAAAGAACCTGCTTGTTTCTTTGAAAAAAAAGGGCGGGCGGGCTTTTTCCGGCAGAATAACGGTTCGTCATCGGGGCGGCGGAGCAAAGCGGCTCTATCGGATCGTTGATTTCGGGGAAGAAAAGCTGGGAATTAAGGGTAAAATCAATGCCTTAGAATACGACCCCTATCGAACCGGTTATATTGCTTTAATTGAATATCAAGATAAAGCTCGAAGATATATTTTGGCTCCCAAGGACTTAAAAATCGGCGATGAAATAATTTGCGCGGAAAAAACAGAGATGAGAATCGGCAACCGCATGAAATTAAAGAATATCCCGGTTGGAACTCTGGTCTATAATATTGAACTTGAACCCGGGAAAGGAGGAAAATTAGCCAGAGGGGCGGGAACTTCTGCTAAAGTACTGGCTCTGGAAGAAAAGATGTGTCATTTAGAAATGCCATCGGGCGAGGCGAGAAAGGTTTTTGAAGATTGTTATGCCTCAATTGGACAGGTTTCTCACCCGGAAAAAAAGTTTGAAAAAATCGGAAAAGCCGGAAGGAGCAGGTTAAAAGGATGGAGGCCCACTGTCAGAGGCACGGCCATGAATCCGCCTGACCATCCTCATGGCGGGGGCGAGGGAAAAACGCCGATTGGTTTAAAACACCCCAAGACCCCCTGGGGGAAACCGGCTTTTGGAGTTAAAACGAGGAATAAAAGAAAATGGACAGATAAAATGATTATTGAGAGGAGAAAATAAATATGGCAAGAAGTTTAAAAAAAGGTCCTTATGTTGACCAAAAATTGTTGGAAAAAATGAAAAAAGCGAAACCGGGTGAAACCATAAAAACCTGGTCGCGAGATTGCGCAATTTCACCGGAAATGGTCGGCTTTATTTTCGGCGTTCACAACGGCAAGGAATTCATTTCAGTGAAAGTTGAAGAAAGTATGGTTGGGCACAAGTTAGGCGAATTTTCTCCAACAACTAAATTTTTCCGTCACGGCGGAAAGATGCAGCGAGAACTGGAATCAAAAGAGGTTCAGAAAGAAGCGGAAAAAGTGAAAGAAACAGCCAAATAACCTATGCAAGTTACGGCAAAACTTAGTTATTTAAGAATAGCGCCCCGCAAGGTTCGGCTGGTTGCCGACATGCTTCGCGGCAGGTCGGTTGAGGAAGCTCAAAATATTTTGAATTTTACCGTAAAAAAGGCAACGTTGCCCGTATTGAAACTTCTCAGGTCAGCCGTTGCCAACGCTAAAAACAATTTTCATATAGAAAAGGAAAATCTTTATATTTCTAAGGTTTTGGTCAATGAGGGGCCGAAACTAAAAAGATGGATTGCGAGAGCCAGAGGAAAAGCGGACGAAATTCAGAAAAAAACCTCCCACATAACAATAGTTCTTGGCGAAATCAAGAGGGACGTTGCTGCGGAAAAATATGTTAAAAAAGAGGAAGGAGTTAAAAAAGAAGAAAGAGGGGCAGAAAGGATTGAGAAGGCTCCCAAAGCTAAAAAAGAAAAATTAAGGCCGGCAGCAGAGGGGTTGAAACCTAAAAAAGAAAAAGAAAGAGAAACAAAAAAAGTATTTAGAAGAACAGCATTTTAATATGGGGCACGAGGTTCATCCAAAAATCTTTAGAATAAAAGAAATAACCGATTGGGATTCCAGAGGATTTTACAGAAAAAATTTTCCCCGCTATCTGGAGGAAGATTTTAAAATTAGAGGATTTTTAAAAGAGAAATTAGGAAGTTTAGGGCTGGATAAAGTTGAAATTGAAAGGTCTCCTTCAAGAATAAACGTTATAATTTCATCAGCCAGGCCGGGGTTAATTATCGGAAGAAGGGGAGAAGGAGTAGGGCTGCTGAAAAAAGAAATAGAGAAATTTTTTAAAAACAAACCAAAACCGGAAATAAAACTGGAAATTAAAGAGGTTAGAAGGCCCTGGATATCGGCTTCTTTAGCCAGCCAATGGATTGTTGAACAAATCGAAAAACGAACTCCTTATCGCAGGATTTTAAAACAGGCCTTGGGTAAAATTATGTTAAATAAAGAAGTCAAGGGGGCGAGAGTTCAATTAGCCGGGAGACTGGACGGAATAGAAATTGCCAGAACGGAATGGTTAAAGAGGGGAAGATTGCCCCGTCAGACCATAAGAGCCGATATTGATTATGCCAAAAACAGAGCTTATTGCACATATGGAGTTGTCGGAATAAAAGTTTGGGTTTATAAGGGCGATAAATTTTAAATTATGGCTATTTTAATGCCAAAAAAAGTTAAACACCGGAAATGGCAAAAAGGAAGGTCAAAAGGAACGGAAAACAGGGGAACTGAGCTGACCTTTGGCAGTTATGGCTTAAAATCGCTGGAAACAAAATGGATTTCAGCCAGACAAATTGAAGCCGCAAGAAGGGCAATTCTTAGGTATCTGAAAAAAGGAGGAAAACTCTGGATTAGAATTTTTCCCGACAAGCCAATCAGCAGAAAAGGCGTTGAGGTTCCGATGGGCGGAGGAAAGGGGTCGGTTGAATTTTATGCTTTTCCAATAAAGCCGGGCAGGATGATTTTTGAGTTAGAGGGAGTGAAAGAGGAAATAGCCAGGGAAGCGCTAAAAATGGCGACCGACAAATTGCCAATAAAAACAAAATTTATTAAACACCGATAAATACTGATTTAAGCGGATTTATGCGGATAATTCCTATAAGGCTCAATATTATCAGCATAAATCAGTTAAAATCAGCATAAATCAGCGGCATTTATGAAAATAGCTGAATTACGACAAAAATCCAAATCGGAATTAGAAAAAATTTTAAAAGACGACCATGAAAGATTGCGTCAATTAAGATTTGACTTGGTTTCTGGCAAAGTAAAAAATGTCAAAGAAATTAGAGAAATAAAAAAAGATATCGCCAGAATATTAACTCTAATACGAACTTCCCATTTCGGAGAGGGGTCGGGAGAACCCGCAGGTTCTTCCGTGTAGGAAAATATATTAGCACTATTGTTCAGAAATTTGAAAAATTTCTGAAAATTTATGAGCAAAAAACAATTAACAGGAACAGTTGTATCGGATAAAATGCAAAAGACGGTTGTGGTTGAAGTGGAATCGGTAAAAAAACACCCCCTGTATAAAAGGAGATATAAGTTTCACAAAAAATATAAAGCTCACGACGAGAAAAAAGAATATAAAACGGGAGATAAGGTTTTAATTGAAGAATGCCGACCCATAAGTAAAGATAAGCGATGGAGAGTAATTAAAAAATTGTAATATGATCCAACCTCGAACAATGTTAAAAGTTGCCGATAACACTGGAGCTAAAATTATTCAATGCGCCAGAGTTTTAGACGGCTCCAATAAAAAATATGCCCAAATCGGAGATGTGATTGTGGGCACCGTAAAGGAAGCCGAACCGAGGAGGGCAGTCAAAAAGCACGACGTGGTAAAAGCAGTTATTATCAGGCAAAAGAAAAATTTCAGGAGAAGAGACGGCACTTACATTAGATTTGATGACAATGCCTGCGTGATACTGGAGGGGAAAACAAAGGACCCAAAGGGAGGTAGAATCCTGGGGCCCATGGCAAGAGAAATCAAAGAAAAAGGATTTGAAAAAGTAGCGGCTTTAGCCGAAGAATTGATATGAAAATTAAAAAGGGCGACACAATTTTAGTAATTTACGGAAAATATCGCGCAAAGACAGGGAAAGTTTTGAGGGCTTTCCCGAAAGGAAATAAAATTTTGGTTGAAGGAGTGAATATCGTCAAAAAACATCAAAAACCGAGGAAGTCGGGTGAAAAAGGGCAAGTCATTGAGATGCCGTCTCCGATTAATGTTTCCGGAGTGAAGTTGATTTGTCCAAAATGCGGAAAGGCGACCAGGGTTGGCTATAAAATTGTTAATAATAAAAAATTTAGAATATGCAAGAAATGTAGTCAGGAGATATGACAAAATCTCTAATCTAATTTTAATTTTTTTTATGCTTAGATTAAAAGATAAATATCAAAAAGAGGTTATCCCTGAAATGATGAAGGGGTTTGGCTATAAAAACAAGATGGCTGTTCCCAAAGTTGAGAAAATCATTGTTAACACCGGTTTTGGGAAGCTGGTGTCGGGAAAAAGCGCTGATGAGCAAAAAAAAATTTGGGGAGCGGTATTAAATGATTTAACCCTGATTGTAGGTCAGAAGCCAATTTTAACTAAAGCAAAAAAATCTATTGCCGGATTCAAAACAAGAATTGGACTGCCAATCGGAGCAATGGTATCCTTGAGAAATAGAAGAATGTATGATTTTTTAGACAGATTAATTAATATTGCTATTCCGCGGTCTCGCGACTTTCAAGGCATAGATGCAAAATCAATTGATAAAGGAGGAAATTTGACCATCGGAGTCAAGGAACACATTTCCTTTCCCGAAATATTGCCGGAGAAAGCAAAAAATATCTTTGGACTGGAGGTAACAATTGTAACCAATGCAAAAAATAGAGCAGAGGGAATAGAATTATTTAAACTACTGGGTTTCCCGATAAAATCATAAATTATGGCAACAAAAGCTCAAATAGCAAAATCAAAGAAAAAACCTAAATTTTCCACCCGTGTCGTGAGAAGATGTTTCCGTTGCGGTCGAAAAAGAGGCTATATGCGCGATTTCGGACTTTGCCGGATTTGTTTTAGGGAAATGGCGAATGAAGGTTTGATACCCGGAGTTAAGAAATCATCATGGTAGCGATGAACAACGAATATCCCGCTACGGCGAGCGAAGCGAGTGTTAGAAACCGAGGATTTCTAGGGAGCGAGCCGAAGGAGAGCGACCTAACTTTGTAATACCACTATGGATCCAATTTCAAATATGTTAACCGCGATAAGAAACGCTTTGGCAGTAAGGCGGCCAAATGTGTCTTTTCCCTTTTCTAAACTTAAATATGAAATCGGGGAACTTTTGAAAAAACAGGGTTTTGTTGAAAAGGTGGAGAAAAAAGGGAGAGTAAAAAAAATTATTGAGGTTACCTTAAAATACGAAAACGGAATCCCGTCTATTTCCGGATTGAAACGGATTTCAAAACCGGGCCAAAGAATTTATCTTCCTTATAAAAAAATAAAAAAGGTCAAAGGCGGCTACGGGATTTATATAATTTCAACATCAAAGGGCGGGTTGACGACAGACAAAGAAGCCAGAAAACAAAAAATAGGGGGAGAATTAATTTGTGAAGTGTGGTAAGCATATGTCTCGTGTAGGGAAAAAACCAATATTAATACCGCAAGGAGTAGAAGTCAAAATAGAAGGTCAAAAAATCAGGGTTATAGGCCAAAAAGGCGAGCTTTCTATCAATGTTCGGCCTGAAATTAAGGTTGAATTTAAAGAGGATAAAATTTTTATTGTTCCCCAAGCTGAAACAAAAAAAACAAAAGCATTTTGGGGCTTAACGAGAGTTTTATTATCAAATATGGTCAGAGGGATAAAGGAGGGTTATGAAAAAAAATTGCAAATTGAAGGCATAGGTTATCGGGCCGCTTTAGAAGGAAATAACTTGGTTCTCTTCGTTGGTTTTAGCCACCCTGTTAAAATTGAAGCTCCAGCAGGAATAAAATTTTCAATTGAAAAAAATATTATCACTGTTTCAGGAATCGATAAAGGATTAGTCGGCCAGACGGCGGCAAAGATAAGAAGGGCTCAGCCGCCGGAACCATATAAAGGAAAAGGAATAAGATATTTTGGAGAAATAATCAGAAAAAAAGTGGGAAAAAAGGCAGTAACAACCACAGGATAATATGTTAAATAAACAAGAAAAAAGACAGAGGCGCCACAGGCGCGTAAGAGCAAAGGTTATTGGTACAGCTAAAGTTCCGCGGCTTTGTGTTTTTCGTTCAGCAAAACATATTTACGCCCAATTGATAGACGATGAAAAGAATAAGACAATTTTGAGCGCAAGCGAT
>JAGUVE010000005.1 GCA_020063075.1 Parcubacteria group bacterium
GGCATCAAATATTTTTTTTCCTATTTTCGTTCTCAAAACAATTCTCAACAAGAGCAGTAAAATTAAAATTATTAAAGGTAATAAATACCAAAAATTTGCTAAAAAATTACCGACACTAATTACCAGCTGAGTTGTTGCCGGCAGCTGAATGTCTAATTCGGCGAATGTTTCAGCAAGCTTGGGCACGACCTTAATCAACATCAAAAATCCAACCCCGAGCATGGAAAAAATTATGACCGCCGGGTAGGCTAGGGCCCCGAGTAATTTTGATTTCATTTCGTGTTCTCTTTCCATTTGCTGAGTTAAAATTCTTAAAACTTCTTCCAAACTTCCTGACTCTTCGCCAACCTTTATTATGCTGGTGAATAATTCCGGAAAAATATCCGGGTGGCCGGCTAAACTATCAGAAAAACTTTTTCCTTTGGTGACTTGTTCTTCGGCATCCAGCAAAGCAACTTTTAATTTTTTACTTTTTGTCAGGTTGGCCAATGTCCGCAGGATTCTGGGTAAAGGAATGCCGGCCGTAATCATTACTGATAAATTTCTAGTAAACATTATTTTTTCAGTCAAAGAAACGCCTCCAAAAAAGGGAAAAGAAATGTCGCGTTTTTTCTTTCCCGAACTTTTTCCCTCCTGCTCCGCTCTAATCAAAACATATCCTTCCTTATGAAGAATATGCGCCAATTCTCTCTCGTTTTTCGCCTCGGTTATCCCCGACTTTTCTTCACCCTTTAAGGACTTGGCAAGATAGAAATAACTTGGCATACTTTTTTTAATTATAACCTCTTCATTATTGATTGCAAATAAGATTAGTGTTAAAGTTATTTTATTTAGTATAAACAACCCATATCGGAAGGGGGTCGGGGAAACCTTTCGGTTTCCCGAGTAGGAAAATATTAAAAACCGCCGGGACGCGAGAGTTATCCGTGAAGCGGAAACTCCCGTCCGAGGGTTTTTAAGGAGCGAGCCGAAGGCGAGCGACTGAACCTTGTGCCACCGCTATGTTTAATTTTCTTAAAAAGAAAAAAAGGGAACCTGAGAATCTGGCTGAAATTTTTAGTTATTTTGAAAAATTGGAAAATAATTTTGAGGAGCTTTCAAAGGAGCTGGAAAAATTAAAAAAAGAAAGCAAGTTTTCCCTGCAAAAAATCGGAATTTTAAGATATAATCCATTTTCCGACGTTGGCTCAAATCAAAGCTTCTCAATCGCCGTTTTAGACGGGCGGGACGACGGTCTGGTGATTACCAGCCTTTACGCCAGAGAAGGAAACCGGATTTACGGAAAACCGATTAAAGAGGGAAATTCGGAATATTCTTTATCCAAGGAAGAAAAAGAAGCAATCAAAATTGCTCAAAATAAAAATAAAAATGGAGATAAAAACAAAAGAAAACTTAATAACCCGGCCGCCGGTAGTGGTGGTTATGGGCCACGTTGACCACGGCAAGACCTCTATTTTGGACTCTATCAGAAAAACCCGCGTTGCCGAGAAAGAAACAGGGGGCATAACCCAGCATATTGGAGCTTATCAAATTGAAAAAGAAGGCAAAAAAATTACCTTCATTGACACTCCGGGCCACGAAGCGTTTTCGGCCATGAGGTTTCGGGGAGCAAAAATAGCCGATATCGCGATTTTGGTTGTTGACGCCACTCGGGGGGTTCAGTCGCAGACAAAAGAGGCAATCTCTCAGGCGAAATTGGCCGGAATTCCAATTATCGCCGTTCTGAATAAGATTGATATAACCTTAGCAGACCCGGAAAAAACAAAGAGGGAGCTGGCAAAAGAAAATGTTTTGGTTGAGTCGCTTGGCGGGAAAATTCCCTCAATTGAGGTCTCAGCTAAAACCGGCAAAGGAATTGAAGAACTTTTGGATTTGATAACTCTGGTTGCGGAAGTGGAGGAACCAAAAGGAGACGTGTCGCGACCGGCCGAAGGCGCGGTGATTGAATCGTATTTGGACAGTCAAAAAGGGCCGACAGCCACTCTGATTTTAAACGAGGGAATCTTGAAAAAAGGCCAAATTTTAGGCACAACTTCTACTTGCGGTAAAGTAAAAAGTTTGGAAGATTTTCAGGGGAAACCGGTTAATGAAGCTTTGCCTTCAGACCCCGTGATTGTCTTTGGACTTGAAAATGTTCCGAGAGTTGGCGAAAATTTCAAGGTCTTCCCCGACTTTGAAACGGCTAAAAGCGAAATCAGGGCCTTGTCGGAAAAATCAACCACATCGGTTTTAGCAGTCGGTCCAGAACAAAGAGTTTTAAATTTAATTTTGAAAACCGACGTTTTGGGTTCAACGGAAGCAATTGAAGAGGTGTTAAAAGGACTCCCTAAAGAGCGGATAATTTTGAGAATTTTAAAATCGGGCGTCGGACAAATCAACGAATCAGACGTCAAACTTGCCGAAATCGGCAAAGCCATAATTTTAGGATTCAGAGTGAAAGCCGACGCGGTGGCCCGGGGATTAGTCGAAAGAGAAAAGGTCAGGATAATTCAATTTGATATTATTTATGATTTAGTTGAAGGCGTCCGCAAGCTTATTGAGAGCAGAATAAAGACGGAGGAGGTCCGGGTTGACTTGGGAAAAGTGAAAATTTTAGCCATATTTTTAGATGAAAAAAACCGCCAAATTATCGGCGGCAAGGTAATTGAAGGAGAAATTAAAAAGGGCGTCCCGATTGAAGTTTTGAGAAACGAAGAAGTGGCGGGCCGGGGCCGACTGATTAATCTTCAGCGGGACAAAAAAGACGCAGAAAAAGTAATCAAGGGCCAGGAATGCGGAATGTTGTTTGAGGGCGATGTAAAGGTTCAAGAGGGCGACATTTTGTTATTTTTTGAAAAAAGGAGAGCCGAAATACAATAACTCTTATGTCAAAGAGGATTTTGAGAGTCAATCAACTGCTCAAAAAGGAGTTGGGTCAAATTATTCTGAAGGAAATTGACTTTCCAAAAGACGTTTTAGTTACCATTACTCGGGTTGAAACCCTGCCCGACTTAAAAGAAAGCAAGGTCTATATCAGCGTTTTCCCGGAAAATAAAGAACAGGAAGCCATTGAGCTTTTAACCCGAAAAATTTATTTTTTACAGCAAAAAATCAACCGAAGGTTAAAAATGAGACCCCTGCCCAGATTACTCTTTCTTCTCGAGGAAAAAACGGCCGAAGCCGGCAAAATCGAAGAAATCTTGGAAAAATTGAAAAAAGAGGAAAAGTAGCGTAAGATTTTATTGTGGCCGTGTGGCGAAGAAGCTAACGCGGTAGTCTGCAAAACTACTATACGTGGGTGCGATCCCCACCACGGCCTCAAAATTTGCCCGGGTGGCGGAATCGGTTTACGCGCAACACTTAAAATGTTGTGAGCGAAAGCTCGTGTGGGTTCGAGTCCCACCCCGGGCAC
>JAGUVE010000023.1 GCA_020063075.1 Parcubacteria group bacterium
TATAAAGAAGGGCGGACTCCCAATCCCTGCGTGGTTTGCAATAAAGAAATAAAATTCGGGCTTTTATTGGAAAAGGCGCTAAAATTAGACGCTGATTATGTGGCGACCGGCCATTACGCCCGCACTCGTAAATTAGTAAATTCGCCCGAGATTCGTTATTCGTTGATGGCTGCTAAAGATAAAAATAAAGACCAAAGTTATTTTTTATGGATGTTGAATCAAAAACAATTAGAAAGGACTTTATTTCCAATAGGGGATTATACGCGAAAAGAGGTTGAAAATTTGGCAAAAAAATTTAAACTGCCGGTTCTGGGAACTAAAAAATCAGTAGAAATTTGTTTTGTTCCAAAAACGACAAATGATTTTTTAAAAAAATATCTTAAAGAAAAACCAGGCAAAATCATTGATACAAAAGGAAATACTATTGGCGAACACCGTGGCTTATGGTTTTACACGATTGGTCAGAGAAAGGGGATTGGGCTTAACGGGGGACCCTACTGGGTTAAAAATAAGGATTTAAAGAAAAACAGGTTAATCGTTGCCAAAAACGAAAAAGATTTAGATCAGAAAGGATTAACTTTCAAAAACGTCAATTGGATTTCTGGCAAAAAACCGAAACTGCCAATAAGAGTGAAAGCCAAAATTCGCTATCGCCACAAATTAGCCTCGGCTATTATCACTCAACCACTCAAACACTCAACCACTTATAAACTTATCTTTAAAAAGCCTCAGCGAGCCATTACGCCCGGCCAGTCGGTAGTTTTCTACCGGGAGCAAGAACTCTTGGGTGGCGGCATAATCAGCGGTTTATGAAAAACGTTTCAATAAAAAAAGGAATAGTGGTTGCTTTTGGGGAGTTGTTTTTGAAGTCAGAAGGCGTAAGAAGGCTCTTTAAAAAGACACTGATTTATAACATTATTTTTTTTCTAAAGAAAGCCAATCTGGAATTTAAATTTTTTCCTTTCAGAGAGAGAATTTTTATTGAGACGAAAGAGACCAAAAAAGCGCTGAAAATTATTAAAAATATTTTCGGTTTGAGTTGGTTTGCCGATGGTTTCTTTTTTGAAAGGGCGGGCATAAAAGAGTTTTCTGATTTTGCGGCAAAGAATTATCAAAACTGGATTAAAGAAAAAGAAACCTTTGCCCTAAGATTAAAAAATAATTTAAAAGAGAGCCGTGAGAAAATAATTAAAGAAATTGCCAAAGGCATAAAAAGAAAAGTTAATCTTTCAAAACCAAAAAGGGAAATTTTTATCGAAGCAAAGAAAGAGGGTTGGTTTTTGTATTTTAAAAAGAGAAGGGGTTTGGGCGGCTTGCCCGTCGGTAGAGGAGGGATGGTTCTCACTCTAATTTCGGGCGGAATTGATTCTCCGGTTGCCAGTTTTTTAACGGCAAAAAGAGGGGCAGAAAATATCTGGCTGCATTTTCACAGCTTTCCCTTGGTTTCCAGAGCCAGCATTGAAAAGGTAAAGGAGTTGGCGCAGATTTTTCTGAATTATCAACCGCGGCTTAAAATTTACTTTCTGCCCTTTGCCAAAGCCCAGATGGAAATAAAAACAAAGACGCCGGCAAAATACCGGATTTTGCTTTATCGCCGGCTGATGCTGAAAATCGCTGAAATTATTGCGATGAAAGAAAATTGCGAAGCAGTAGTTACCGGAGAAAGTTTGGGGCAAGTGAGTTCTCAAACCTTGCCGAATCTTAGAATAATTGAAGACGGCATAAAAATTCCCGTTTTTAGACCGTTGATTGGCATGGACAAAGAAGAAATAATTGATTTAGCCAAAAAACTAAAAACATTTTTGATATCAATTAAACCCCAGGAAGATTGCTGCACTTTATTTACTCCCAAACATCCGACAGCAAAAGGAAAATTAGAAATAATAAAAAAACTGGAAAAAGAATTAAAAATTAGAGAAATGGTTAAAGGGACTATCAAAAAAGCGGAGATTTATGACTGATCTTTTGTACTCAAAGCTGGCGGGGGTGGGGCATCTTTTTTATAAATTTTATTTTCCCCATGAGAAAATTGCTTTTATTATTGACGGCTATTTAAAAAAATTTAACTGCAAAAAAATAGTGTTCTTTGGCGCCCTGATTTATGCGGCAAAAATTCTGCAGAGCAGGGGCTATGAGATTACTTTTGTTGATTACACCAAAGAAATGGTTGATGAAGCCAAAAAAGTTCTTCAAAATACGAAATTCGTTGTAAGCGACATGAGAACCCTGGAGTTGGAAGAAAAGCAGGACGCAATTGTCTTAATGGGCAGAATCCTTACATATATGTATACGGATGAAGATGTTTTAAAGGCATTTAGCGCTTTTAAAAATAATCTCAAAGATTCGGGAATTATTGTAGTAGACAATTACGAAATCTCCAAAATAGACAAGGGCGGTTATTTTAACGGAATTATTGAAGTAAAAGACAAAAATTTAACTATCAGGCGAATATCTAAAATTAGCAGACAAAAAAATCAGCCCGCTGTTTACAAGTGGGACTGTATTTATGAAAAAGCAGCGAAGGGAGAAAAAGAAATTTTTGAAGATAAAAATCATATTTTAAGAGCATTTTCAAAAGACGAGATGGAAGAATTGGTGAAAAAAAGCAAGCTGAAATTTATCGGCAATTTTCCTAATTTTGAAGAGAGAAGTTTTATAACCGTTGCTCAAAAATAAGGGAAAAACATGTTATAATAAAAAATCAGGCATATGGTATTTAAGCTCAAAAAAATCAAAAAGAGGGACGGAAGGCTCGCGGGTTTTGATGCCGAGAAAATTACTCGCGCCATTTATAAGGCCTCGGAGGCGGTTGGCGAGCCGGATTATGATTTGGCAAAGGACTTAACTAAAAAAGTTATCTTCCAATTAGAAAAAACTGTTCCGCTAAAAAAGATTCCGACCGTGGAAGAAGTTCAAGATATTGTTGAGAGAACTTTGATTGAAAATAAAAAGGCAAGGATTGCCAAAGCGTATATTTTATACCGCCAAAAAAGAGCCGAAATCAGGCGAGAGAAACAACAGATTTTAAATAAAATTGAGATTGATGAGGTTGACAAAAAATTTGATATCAACGCTTTACGGGTCCTGAGCGCCAGATATTTGAGAAAAGACGCTTTAGGGAAAGTAATTGAGTCGCCAAAACAATTATTTGAAAGGGTGGCCGTCCACAATGCTTTGCCCTCGCTTTTTTATGACAAAAACGTTTTCCGAAAAGCCGGCAGGCCAAATCAGCCGGAAGAAATAAATTTAAAAGAATATTATGAAAAATTGAAAATTGGAGATTATTCTTTGAATGAGTTTCATTTAGAGGCCCTGCGGGGACTATACGATAGATTCAATAAAAAGGGCCAAATGAAATTAAAATTTTCGGGACTTTTGAAGCTCTTTAAAAAGCAAGAGTTTGATAAATACGGACAAGAAATTAAGCAATATTACGATTTGCTCGCGGAAAGAAAATTCATTCCCAATACTCCGGCTTTGGCTAATTTCGGCAATCCTTTAGGCATGGGCATTGCCTGCTATGTTTTGGATATTGAGGATTCCCTGGATTCAATTATGGAGACCCTGAAAAACGCTGCCTTGATTTTTAAATCGGGCGGCGGAGTCGGCTATAATTTTTCCAAATTAAGGCCCGAAGGGGATTTTGTCAAAACCACCCACGGCGCGGCTTCAGGCCCCATTTCTTTTATGGTTTTGTTTGACCAGATGACCGATGTCGTAAAGCAGGGCGGCATCAGACGAGGAGCCAATATGGGAATTCTGAATATTGACCACCCGGATATAGAGGCATTTGTCAGCGCCAAAAGGGGAAATTTGCAGTTAAGAAATTTCAATATCTCGGTTTTCCTAAAAGAAAATTTTTGGAAATATCTCCGGAAAAATAAACCCTATCCCTTAATTAATCCCCGCACAGGTGGAATTGTAAAATATGTTGACCTGAGAGCTATTTTTGATTTAATTGTCTACCAGGGCTGGGAGTCGGCTGAACCAGGGTTGATTTTTGACGACAATGTCAATAAATATAATCCCTTTTTCAAAACCTTGGGTCCGATTTGGGCCAGTAATCCCTGCGGCGAGGTTTTACTTTACCCTTACGAAAGTTGCGTTTTGGGGTCAATAAATTTATGGGCTTTTATTAAAGAGAAGATAAAAGGCAGAGAAAGAAAAGTTGAATTTGATTGGGAGGCGTTTAGGAAAACAATTCGGCTCGCCGCCAGATTTTTGGATAATCTTTTGGACGCGACAAAATACCCTCTGCCGGAAATTGAAGAGATGACTCTTGCCACCAGAAAGATTGGTTTGGGAATTATGGGCTTGGGCGATTTGTTATATGAAATGAAAATTCCTTACAATTCAAAAGCGGGCTTTGACCTTATGGAACGGCTGATGGAATTTTTAAATTATCATTCAAAGTTGGAATCAATTGAATTGGCAAGGGAACGGGGAAAATTTCCCCATTGGGAAAAGAGTTTTTATCCGGAGGGAAAATTGCCGTTTTTTGGTTTTAATGCGAAAAAATCCTGGCGGCAAGATTGGCAAGGATTGGTCAAGGAAATTAAAAAAAATGGATTGAGAAACGCCTACACGACCGTTATCGCTCCGACGGGTTCAATAAGCATGATTGCCGGCTGTTCGGTCGGTATGGAGCCCGTCTTCAGTTTGGTTTACGAGAAAAAGGTTACCATCGGTTCTTTTTATTATGTTAACCCCGTCTTTGAGAAAACGATGGAAAGGGAGGGTTTGTTTGATGAAGCGTTAATTAAAAACGTTTCCGGTTTGGAAGGCGGTTGCCAAAAACTAAATTATATTCCGCCGAGACAAAAGAGAATTTTTGTCACGGCAATGGATATTGAAGGAAAAGACCATATCGGGGCTTTGGCGTCAATACAAAAATGGACCGATTCTTCGGTCTCAAAAACGATAAATTTTTCGGAAAAAACATCGGTTGGAGAGATGAAAAAAGCGTATTTATTAGCTTACCGATTGGGCTGCAAGGACTTGACTGTTTTCAGGTATAAATCAATAAAGGGCGTTTATCTGCCGGGAGCCAAACCCACCTTCGCTAAAGCTACGGCGGGCAAGGAAGAAGAGAAGAAAAAGTTGACCGATTTAAGAGATGTTAAGGCAAAGGGACCCTCAATTTATCGCGAGGCGGGGGCTTATGAAGAAATAAAAGAAGGAGAGTTAGAAACCGAAGAAGGCGGAGATGAATATTATTACGGGCCCTGCCCGACCTGCAAAATATTATAGAGGAAGATAATTGCTCGGCAGAAATGCCACATAGACACGCAGTCAGCAAGTCGCAATCGCTCGGCAATCAAAGTTTTCAGGCGCCGATAGTTAAAATTCCCAGCGAGATTTTACTATCTGCATTCTCGCCTCGCCATTCCGACCTTCGGTCGGAAACCATGCTGGCTCGGCTGCGAAAGCCGCCATGAAAATTTTATTGCCTCGTTCTTATTCGTCATTTTTAAATTTTAATCTGTAATTTTGCATTTTGCATTTTTATTTTTGAATTTATTTTATGATATTTATTCTTACCGGAAATGGAAAGGGAAAGACGACTTCGGCTATTGGAATGGGGATAAGGGCGGTAGGGGCCGGCGGCAAGGTATTGATGATTCAATTTTTAAAGCCGGGCAGTTCTGAAAGCAAGGTAATTAAAAAAATAAAAAATTTTAAAATTAAAAGTTTCGGCCAAAGATGGTTTGTTTTGCCAAAAGCCGAATTGGAGAAAAAACCCGAGTTAAAAAAAACGTTCGGAGTTAGACCAATCGGGAAAAATGACATTCAATTGGCAAAAGAGGCATTCAGTTTGGCAGAAAGAGCAGCCCGTGCTAACATATATAATGTAATCATTTTGGACGAAATTTGCGTTGTTTTGAAATACAAATTGCTTAGTCAAAATCGGGTTTTCAATTTTCTGAAAAAATATGGTAATAATATAGATATTGTCTTAACCGGCAGATATTGTCCAAAAGAAATTATTGAAGCTGCCGATTTAGTTTCCGAAATTAGAGAAATAAAACACCATTACAAAAAAGTCAAAGGTCAAAAAGCGAAAAAGGGAATAGAGTATTAAATAAATATGCTTTCAAAAAAGGGAAAAACAATTGAATTTATTTTAGCCATAATCTTAATTTTAATCGGAGTTAGTTTTCGGATTTTACCCCACCCCTGGAACTTTACTCCAATTTCAGCATTGGCCTTATTCGGCGGCGTCTATCTTTCAAAGAGAATTGCTCTGATTTTGCCTTTGACGGCAATGCTGATTTCCGATTATTTCATCGGATTTTATGAAATAGGAATAATGGCTTCGGTTTATGCAAGTTTTCTTTTAGTTGTTTTGCTTGGTTTTTTGGTAAAAAAACACAAAAAGTGGCACACAATTTTGGGCGGTTCAATTGCGGGCTCGGTTTTATTTTTTCTCATTACTAATTTTGCGGTTTGGGCTTTTACACTTTGGTATCCTCATAATTTTTCAGGTTTAATGACAAATTATCTTTTAGCCCTGCCATTTTTCAGAAACGCTCTCATCGGCGACTTATTTTATGTCGCCATATTTTTCGGGACCTTTGAAATAATTTCTGTCTTTGTCAAAAGAAAATTTGTCGTAATGGAAAAATTGCGTGTCTAAAAAATACTCGTTTTGTGAAGAGATTTTTTGTATTACTAATCGCTGTCATATTCATTTTCGCTTTCTTCAAAGCGAATTTTGTTTTTGCAAAGGAGCGAGTTGATATTTTTTTATTTTCTTCCGCCACCTGTCCTCATTGCGCCAAAGAGAGAATATTTTTGGACGAGTTAAAGAAAAAATATCCCGAAGTTAACATAAAAGAATATGAAATTCTTTACCACCCGGAGAATAGAAAAATTTTAAAGGATTATTATGAAAAATATCAGGTGCCCTCAAGAGAACAGGGCATGGTGCCTGCAACCTTTACTCCGACTAAATATTTTATCGGTTTTAATGAAAAAATCGGAAAAGACATTGAAAACTGCGTCAGAGAGTGTTTAGACAGGGAAGCCACGCCTTCGCAGACAATTAAAATCCCAATCTTGGGCGAGGTTGACCTTTCAAAAATCTCTTTACCCGCCCTGACCGCCATTTTGGGGACATTGGACGGTTTTAATCCCTGCGCAATGTGGATTTTGGTTGTTCTAATTTCTCTTTTGCTGCCTCTGCGGTCCCGGAAAAAAATACTATTAGTCGGCGGAACTTTTATTTTTGCCGAGGGCTTATTGTATTTTCTGCTCATGTCCGCCTGGCTGAACGCTTTTTTAGCTTTGAGTTATGTTTTCTTGCTGAGAACCTCAATCGGCATTTTTGGAATAATTTTTGGCGCTTTGCGGCTCAGAGATTTTTTCACCTGGAAGCCGGGCGTTTGCAAAGTGGTTGACCAAAAAGGAGGAGAAAAAATCATAAATAAAATCCAGAATTTATTAAAGCCGGCCGCGGTTCCCGCCACCATTTTTGGAGTGATTGCGCTGGCTTTCAGCGTAAATTTAATTGAATTTTTCTGCTCTGCCGGTTTTCCGACAATTTACACCAAAATATTATCGCTTCAGAATTTAAGCACAATCCAATACTACATTTATTTAGTTTTTTACAACCTATTCTATATGTTAGATGACTTCATTATCGTTGGCATTGCCCTTATCACCTTAAGCCATTTTAAATTTTCTGACCGATATAATCGCTATTCAACTTTGGTTGCCGGCCTCTTAATTTTCATTCTGGGGTTATTATTGATATTTAAACCCGATTTGTTAATGTTTTAATAATATGGTTGGAGAACCAAGGGAATCAAATCTTAGAAAAAAGATAGAAAGTGAAAAAGAGGCGGGAGAAGATATTCTCCACGAATCTTTTTTTAGAAAAAAATTTCCCTTGACCTACAAGAATACAAAAAAAGACAAGAATTCTTTAGAAAAATTTACTTCGGAAATAAAAAAAATAGAGGAGAAAGGCGTGGAGGAATACCTTAATGAATATCCTGAATTTATAGGGCTATATCCTTCGAAAATAAAGGAAATGCTTCTAGGTCTGCCAAAGACATTAAATAAATTAGACGAATACGTAAAGGAAAGGGGGTTCAAAAAAGGAGCATTAGCGGGTCGAGGGGAATTAATCGGCCCTATTCTCCCTTTTAATTTTTTTCAGATCGGGATGAGGAAATTAGTTAATTATCAATATTTGGAATCTTTTGCGCCGTCATTCGCAAAAGAAGGGATTGCGTTGTTTGTGGGGTCGCAGGGAGAACTTTTAAAAGGAAAAGCCCTGGAAGCCCAGAAAGAGTTTTTTACAAAAAACGAGGAATTGTTGAAGTTAGGAAAATCCGGAAAATTAAAAAATGAAAAAGAAAGGTTGGAAGAATTAGGAAAATTAGTTGCTTTAGTGGGTAATAGCGCCAGAAAGCAACATATAGAAAAATTAAGAAAAGAAAAGAGGGACATTGCGGAAACTATCGCTGCGCTCGCGGTATTTTCAGACATAGTTATTTTTGGGACCAAAGGGCCTTCATTGTTTAAGATGAAAGACACAGAAGGGGCTAAAAAATATTTGTCGTTAGGTTATCCTGATTTAGAAGAAAGAACCATAGACCAAATACTTGAAAAAGGGAAGAAAATTCGAAAAGATTTGGAAGAAAAATACAGATACGAGAAAGAGGGCGGAATTGCTTACGCTTGAAATTTAAAAAGTAAATTTTTACTGAAAATGGGTTTTCGTCAACTTTAAGGGGTTGACGTTTTTTTTATTTGGCGTAAAATTTAAACTGGAAATCAAAGGTCGAAATAAAAAA
>JAGUVE010000042.1 GCA_020063075.1 Parcubacteria group bacterium
CTTTTTGCATATTATATTTGTATTTATAATTGCTTGCTCCAACCTTTCATTTTTATTATATCACAAAAGCCCGAGGAGAACCCTCGGGCAAGAAATCGGCCTCTTTAAATTCCTCGCAAAAATATTATATGGTATAATAAAGGAAAGGCGGATTATTATAACTAACTTTAACACTATATATGAAAAAATATATTTCGCTATTTCCCCTCGCTGTCTTCTTTTTAATCGGCGCTATGGCAACAGTTTTGGCCCAAGAGGAGCCAATAGAAATAGTTTCGGAGGAAACAATAACCATAGCCGACTTGGGAGCTTCAGAACCCAGGGTTCTCCCGACCAGCCCTCTTTATTTCTTCAAGGAATTAGGAAGAAATTTACAAAGATTTGTCACATTTAACTCAGTTTCCAAGGCCGAGCTGGAGTTGAAATTTACCAATGAAAAAGCCGCGGAATTAAAGAAAATTTCGGAAACCCAGCCTGACAATACCCGGGCCATTCAAAAAGCCGTGGAAAATTACCAGACGACACAGGAGAAACTTCAAAAAAAACTTGAGGGGCTTTCAGAAACTTCCCAAAGCCCGAAGGTGGACGTTCTTTTGGATAATCTCACGAATAAAGTGGTAAAACACGAAAAATTATTTGATGAAATTATTTTTAAATTCGGAAAAAAAGAAGAAATTTCAAATGCAATCAATAATGCAAAAGCTGGAAGCGAAAACCTCATGGGAGAGGCTTCCCAGAAGGACAACCCGGCTAAGTTCGCTTCTCGGCTTGAAAAAGTCCTGCTTGAAGAAAACGGCGGGGATTTAAAACACGCCAGGTCCGTGGAAATTATTGATAATTTCAGCGCCAAAGCTCCCGAAGAAGTGAAAGAAGCGTTCCAAAGACTGCGAGAAGACTTTTCGGAAAAATTAGAGCGAGACATACAAAACTTGGTGGATAAAGAAGGAGAAAATGCTGTAAAAGAAAAAATCCTCAACACGCCGGGCGACTTTGCCGCAAGGTCGGTAATTATCGAAGAAATACAAAAAAGAGCCGAAGAACGGCTTTCGGAAGCCCTGAAAAAAGCAATGGGTCATCTTGAAACCGTACTCCGGAAAGAAACAGACATTGCCCAAAAAGCAAAAGAACAAATTGAAAGGGCGGAAAAAATTATACAGGAGGCGGAAAAAATTATATCCCAATCCGCAAGCGCAAAAATTTCCGCGGTCGTATCAACCCTTCTGACAGAAGCCAAAGAACATTTAAATAGCGCCAAAGACGCGATAGTACAAGAGAAATACGGCGAGGCATTCGGCCAGGCGAGGTCAGCCGAAGTTTTGGTAAGAAACGCCTTGAAATTTTTTGAAAATGACGCGCCGAGAACCGAAAATCTTGAAAGGCAGTTGAAAGAACTGGAAGAAAAAATTCACAACTACGAAAACCTGATTAAAGAACGGGGGCTTACTCAAGAACAAACTAAAAACGCTTATGAAATTCTTAATAATAACGCCGTTTCTCAGTTAAGAGACGCCAGAGAAAGTTTAGCGAAAGGAGACGTTGAAAAAACGAAAATGTACATAGATTACATAAGAAAAACTTTTTCAAAACTTTCAGATATTTTGGAAAGAAAAACAACCTCGGCTGCGGCAGAAACAGAAGCTACAAAAACTCCCGTAGAAACAATACCCCAACCGGCAACCCCTATTACTGTTTCTTGTAAAGACATCCAGGAAAAAATATTAGAACTTAAAAATTTTCTGGCTTTAGGAAAAATGCCAGAGTCCGACTTTAAAGCAAAATACGATGCCTATCTGCGAGATATGATTATCTGTCAGGAGACAAAAAATTCCCGAACTCCGGTCCCGGCAACTCCAACTCTAATTCCAACCCCGGTTTTGCCGCCAACCACTATTTCTCCCACCCCCGTTTCTATCATTATCATTTCTCCCCGAAACGGAGAAAATTGGCAAGTGGGTTCTTTCCAAAAAATCAGCTGGGAAAGCAGCGGCATACCTTCAAACCATTTAATAATCACCGTTAGATTGAGAGATTCTGCTGGTACAGAGTATAATCTTTTAACCAACACCCCGAACGATGGCTTTGAAGAAATCGCTGTCCCCGCCTCTCTTTCCGCCGGCTCCTATGCGCTGGAAATAAAAACCATCGTAGGAGGAAGAATTATTCTTACCAAGAGCGCGCCCTTTAATATTATTGTGCCCGCAGGTTCCGCTCTGCGCGTCGTTTCTCCAAATGGCGGAGAGCAATGGACCATCGGAAATACCTACGCCATAAAATGGGAAAATCAAGGCAATATAAAGAGCGTTTATGTGGAACTTTACAAGGGCGGCGTTTATTTGTCTGGGCTGGGCGGTCTCGGATTAAACTGGGGAGCGCCGACTTCCTGGACCTGGAACACCATTGATACGCCTAATTTTGAGCCGGGCTCCGACTTTAAAATTCGGGTCAAATCCGACAGCGACCCTTCAATTTATGATGAAAGCGATAATTACTTCAGCATTTCGGCTCCAACGCCTTCTCCTGCCTCCTGTGATGACCTGAAATCTAATTCTGCAACCAATTATTATTTTGAATCATGCAAAAAAGGCGGTTATGATAGGGCCTGCTTCAATAAATATTACTGGAACTATCAGGGATGCGGAAGGTCTGTTGAGTATGACGGCTGCACGGTTAGCAATATGAATGCGGACAAAAATATCTGGTGCGATACCGGCCTTGTTTATGCCTGCGCCGATTCCGATAAGAAGGATTATTATGGGCGGGGAACCGTGACCGATGCCGGAAAAAATTATGTTGATTATTGTGTGGATGGTTCAATTGTCAGGGAATACTATTGTTCTTTCTCCGATTCTCACCCGACAGGGATTGTCGCTGAAGAAAATTACGGCTGCGCCGCCGGCTGCGAAAATGGCGCCTGCAAAAAGGTGGAGAAAACCCCTGCCGCCGTCCCCGAACAAATTTACTAAATTCCCGCATTTGATTGTGAGAGAATAAATATAAGGGTAAATTGCCCCACCCCGCTACTCGCTATTGTTTGAAACAAAAAACTCCCGAGATGGGAGCTTTTTGTTGAATTTGAATGGTCTATATTTCCATTCTTAAATACGAGACACGTTTACCGCGTTGGGTCCTTTCGGAGAATCAGCTTTTTCAAAAGAAACCTTATCGCCTACTTTTAATTCTTCGTAGGTTATGCCCTTTAGCTCATTCTTGTGAAAAAACAAATCTTTTTCCTCCCCTTCAATGGTGATGAATCCGAACCCCTTACCTGTAAGATTTTTAATTATTCCTTCCATAGTTATAAAGTTAGTTTAATTAATATTTTAAGGTTTTATCCCTAAAGTTTAGTTCCCTGAATAAACTCGACTAAATTTTTATTGGGTAACTATCTTATGTAAATAAGGTTAACACTTAAACAATAATTAGTCAAGCTAATTAAAATTTGAAACTTGGCTCCCGAATTAAAACCTTCGCAAACTTTTGAAATTATTTTGCCAAATCTGATACACAAATCAAAAAAACGAAATCTGACATAACCGCCTCGCTTCGCTCGGCGGAACGCTCGGACGGCTCGGCATTCCTCCCCCCAACCCCCTCCTGCCGAGCCGTCCTCGTTTGGGCGGGAGAATCTTTTGGTGGCGTTATTTTTGAGCCGTATTTTGATTGTCGTCTTTAGGTAAAGGTGGCATTCGGAGTATATTCTCTGCACTCTTCGACAACTCATTTTCTACTGCTGCTTCAATTTCTTCTTTTGTCGCTACCTTTTTTTCTACCAAAATCTTTTCAATTGCTGTTGTACATGCATCTCTGGAAAGACCAAAGGCGGCATTTGGTCCGATTTTTGGGACAACAGTTTTTAGATATTCTTCAAATTTCATAATTTGTCTGTAATCATCTCTTAGTATATCCATATCTCGACCTTTTTCCAATAAAAGCTGAATAAGCTGATATATGGCAATAATGGAATCTTTGGTACTTTGATAATTTGTTTCTTTTCTTCCCTCGTGAACTATTTTATTTCGTTTGGTTATTGTGCCTTTGCACTTCTCCAATAAGTCATCCGGCATTCCGCTTTTGCCTACCAAAAGCCGAACCACAACATTAAGTCCTTTAGCTACACCAGTTTCTTTGATGAACTCTTTTATTTCCTTCTCTTTGACACCAGCCGCAAACAACTCACCACTTATAAATTTAGAAATTACTAATTCTAACGCAGTTACACTTTCCAGAATTGCCATTCTAAAATCACCAATATAGCAATAATGTTCTGCATTAAGTATCAATTCTCTCCATAAAGGAATTTCGTATCCATCTCTTATTGCATTTTCTAACATAGAACTAACACTAGCTATTTTTTGTGGGTTTATTGGTGTAATTCCTCCACCAAAACCAATTGCAAAACTTGCACGACCATCTTTTTCAACAGAAAAATCCATCAGGTCTGACTCAATAAGATTTACAAGATGAACTGCGGTGTCATCGAAATATCTATATAAAGAAATAAACTTATTAATAATTCTTAAAGTAAATGTTCTAGCTTCATCAGACATCGACTCAGATAGATCAATGTCTTTTTCGGTTTCAATTTCTATTCGGGAGAATCCATCAATGCCCCATCTATCATTTAGAAACTCCATATTTTCAGAGGAACTTGTCCGTCTGCTAGGTTCTATCTTTTCTCGAAAGAAACGAATGCGTGTTTGTGAGTCAATCTGAAAATATCGCTCATCTAATTTATAGAGGCAGAAGGGTAGTTTGGCTTTTATTGTAATTTTGGGGCTCATTGAGTTGGGGATAACTTACTCTTTCACACTTTCGATTTATTTTCTATAATATCACTATGGTAACAAAAAGGCAAAAAGAAGTCCTCGATTTTATAACCGATTATCAAGAGCGGAAAGGATATGCCCCCTCTCTTGACGAAATACGTAAGAAATTAAAACTCTCGTCAGTTTCAACGGCTCATTTCCATGTTTCTAAGCTCCGCGATTTAGGACTTTTATCCAAAGAAGAAAATAAACCGCGTTCGATTGAAGCATTTGGTCGCGAGACAATGGTAAAAATTCCGCTTTTAGGAACTATTGCTGCAGGCCAACCCATAGAGGCGATACAAAACAAAGAAATGATCGCTGTTCCCAAAAGTAAAATTCCTTCTTCGTCAGAGGTTTATGCTCTCCGTGTAGTCGGGAGTAGTATGATTGACGAAAATATAAACGATGGTGATGTGGTTTTGGTGCGCCAACAAGAAACTGCCGAAAATGGACAAAAGGTGGTGGCTCTCATAAACAATCACGAGGCAACCTTAAAAAAATTCTATAGAGAAAGGGGGCATATCCGTCTACAACCGGCAAACAAAAATATGGAGCCGCTTATTTTTAGAAATGGGCGGGATGTTTCAATACAAGGAATTGTACTCGATGTTATTCGCGAAGAAGTAAGATCGCCGATACAGTTTCCCGAATACAAGGAAACTAAAAAATATACCGAAGTGCCACTAAATAAAATTATTTGCGGGGACGCAGTAGAGGTAATGCGGACAATGCCATCTGATTCAGTTGATTTAGTTATTACATCCCCACCATATGACGATTTGAGAAACTACAATGGATATTCTTTCAATCTTGATGGTATGGCAAAAGGATTGTTTAGAGTTATGAAAAAGGGTGGAGTTGTTGTATGGGTTGTTGGAGATCAAACAATTAAAGGAGATGAAACAGGGACATCTTTTAGACAAGCTCTATATTTCAAACAAGTGGGTTTTAATCTTTTTGATACAATGATATATCTAAAAACTCCTAGGGGTGCTGTTGGAAATAACAAGACATATTGGCAGACTTTTGAGTATATGTTTGTGTTCAGCAAAGGAACTCCCAAAACAATAAATCTCTTAAAAGATAGGGAAAATGAAGATGAGCGGGATGGTGATAGCGGTACAAAAAGACTCTCTGATGGCTCGTTATTAAAATTAAAAAGAGCCGGATATTCTAAATATGGTAGACGGACAAATGTTTGGAAATACCTCATAGGCAAGGGACATTCCGCAACCGATAATATTGCTTACAAACATCCTGCTATATTTCCAGAGAAGTTGGTGCAAGACCATATTACAAGTTGGTCAAATCTTGGCGATGTAGTACTTGATCCAATGTGCGGCAGTGGAACTACATGTAAAATGGCCAAACTTAATAAAAGAGACTTTATAGGTATTGATGTCTCATCTGAATATTGCAAAATAGCTGAAGAAAGGTTAAAGCAAAAATCCTTATTTTAAGAAACTTTTAATTTTTGCTATTTAAGAGTGCCTTTTAACCATTTTATTGCTCGTTCTAATATATTTACATCATCCTCCATCATTCCCATACTGTTGTTGCACATTCTACAAGTCCATCCTCGTATCTTTCCAGTATTATGGAGGTGATCTAACACAACATCGTTTTTATATTGCCTGATTATTGTTCTATTACAAATAGGACAATGGAAGGGCTTACCTATAGGTGGCGGTGGATATATTTTTTCGAACCTTTCTCGATCTTTTGCAGACATAGGTTTTTTCCAACTACGACAATCTCTACACTCACCCCTTCTTGAGACTTTGCCTCGGATAGTTTTTTGATTTTTTTCAAATTCAAAAATACTCTTTTGTTTTTGACATCTGCGACATATCTTTGTCTCATTGAAACAAGAGTCGCAAAAATCTCCCCGAGTCGCTTTATTTAGATTACACTCAATGCAGTATCTTGTTTTCATTTTAGAAAATAGTTAGTATCTTTTTTATAAATTGAGGCAAATTTTTTCATTTCTGCGACATCTAGCCGTCTTTCGCCAGATTCAATTTTTGAAATATAAGACTGTGGTTTACCTAGTTTGTCAGCAACTTCTTGCTGTGCAAGCCCAACCTCAATACGCGCTGTTTTCAAGCGTTCTATGATGTCTTTATAGTCTTTTGAGTAAACCGATTTGCTCATATATGTTTCTATGATATATCCTATTGCAGAATAATCCCAAATTAGGATATAATGTATTTATGAATATAGCCGCCAATTTTTTCAAAAAAGAAAGCCGAAGCCCGCGCGGATTCCTCCCCAGACCCCTCCTCCGCGCGGGCGAGTCCGTCGCCCCGCCTCCTTTGCCCCAGAAAA
>JAGUVE010000028.1 GCA_020063075.1 Parcubacteria group bacterium
AATTGCCACGGTTTTTTGTTTTCTCGCCACCCAACCGGTAATTCCTTCCCCGACTTTTAATTTAATTTTCCCGATTGTTTTGGGGTGAGGATTCAAAGAAGCCCGTAAAACAAGCTCTCCGTCGCCCTTTAAATAAATAAAACAAGAGTCGGCTTTTGTTGCCTCGCTTACCACCTTAACAATCTTTTCTAAAACCTCTTTTAAATCAAGATTATAACTAATGGTCTGAATAATCTGGTGAAGAATCTTTAACTCCTGTTCCTGCGAATTTTTTTTCATTGCTTATTTGAAATAATAAAAAACTTGGTGAAGTTTTGACTATTTCTTTCCAGTCCCCTTTTTAAAATTTTCATCTTATAAATTCTGCCCGCCCTTTCAGAAGCGATGGCGGCCGAATCTTTAAGTTTCTCCTTTTTAAGCATTCTAACGCTCCCGGCAGTATCGCAAAAAGGAATTGCTTTTAATTTCATTTTCGCCAAGAAGTCCCGGCATTGACCGAGGGCTTGAGGATGAGAATAAACCTTCTTGAGCGAGCCAATTTTTACCCCTTTATTGACAATCAAGCAATGGCTGATTTTTAACGCCTGCTCGCCAAAAATTTTAAGTTTTGACTTCAATAATAAATCGTAATTTTGGCCCACAGTTCCTTCAAGAGAATTTTCAATCGGAATAATTCCAAAATTCGCCGCTCCTTCTTTAACTACTTTAAAAACATCGGTAAAGTTCGGGCAGGGAATTGTTAAAATGTTGTTTCCGAAAAATTTAAAAGCCGCCTCCTCAGAATAGGCGCCGATTTCTCCTTGAAAAGCAACCTTAGTTTTCTTTTTGGATTTTTTTGGCATCTTCTATTAAAAGCTTGATTATTTTTTTAACTAAAATTGGGTTTAGTCCTCTTTCTTTCGCCATTTTCTCTGCCTCGTTTAACGCTTCTTTTTCCCTCTTTTTGTCCAAAATCGGCAATTTATTTTTTTCCTTTGATTCGGCTAATTTCAAAACCAACTCCTTTCTTTTGGCGAGCAAGAATATTAAGTCCTCGGTAATTTTGTCTAATTTTGTTCTTATTTTTTTAATTTCATTTTCCATTTTCAAGTTTCCAAAAAACCTTCAGTTTTTTAGACAATTAAATTCAGCCAAAGACATTTGCCCTGACGCGGTTTTTTCTTTTTCGTTTAAGCAAAAGTAAGAAAAATAATTTTCAGGAATCGCTTTCAATCTTGCGTCTCTGCCTTTCTCGCCCATTGCAATTCCAATAATATTTTTCCCTTCCCTTTTTGTTTCTTTAATAATTTTTAAAACGTCCTGATTTGTTTTTTCGCTTCTTGAAAAAACGGCAAGCTTTCCAATGTCGGGCTTCAAGTTCAACATTCTTTTTTTTAGCCCTCTCAGTCCCTCAAGTGTCTCAGCTCCTTTTAAATTATGAAAACTTAAAATTATTTTTGCCCTTGAATCCCCTTTTAAATCCGGGACGTTCTTTTTTAATTTTTCTAAAAATTTTAATTCAATATCAAGATAGTCAAAGTTTAAATTTAATGCCTTTTCAGTCAGTTTTAATTTTTCCTCAAAAGAAAAATTATGTTTTCCCCCTTCTTCCCTGCTCCTCAAAGTAAAAATAACCGGGATTTTTATATTATTAGAAATTTCTTTTAATTTTAACAAATCATTTTCGGTGATTTCGGGATAACTGTCCGCTCTCAATTCAACAACATCCGCTCCCTCCAATTTAGCAATTTTGAGCTTTTCTTTCAATTTCTCAAAATTTCTATCAACAAAGATTGAAACTACAATTCTAAATTTTTTCATTTTTTCTCAATCAGGATTTTTATTTTTTCTTTAGCTTCCTTTTTATTCATATTTCTTCATTATTGTGGTTTGTAAAAGGCGAGAAGCTTCTTGGAAGCGCTTGTCCATTTCCACGACTTCTTCGTTGACACGTAAAGCGAGGTCATTCAATCCCATTAGCCGTATGCCCTCCAGTGAGGGCGCTCTTGAAAGCGCTACATAACCCATGCCCGACTCAAACGATTTACGAAGATCAATCTCTACGGCATCAATCGTCATGCCTTGGCTTTTATGTACGGTAATTGCCCAAGCCAACCGCAGAGGCAATTGGCGGATTTCAGCTTTTACCTCACCGTCCTCTTCTATTCGCCACTTTTCGGGAAATACTTTAATGCGCCCTCCGTCTTTTGTTTCTACAACAGGAAAACCATCATCGCCGAATCCCTCCACTACGCCCAATGTTCCGTTGATAAAACCTTGCTCAAAGTTGTTCCGCACAAACATCACGAAAGCTCCTTTTTTTAAGGCCAGCGCTTCTGGCGCAAGACAACTCCTATGAAGCATTCCTACCAAGGCAATGGGACCTGTGCTGTTCATATGAAATACTTGCTCTTTACCCGGTAGCTTTTGAAGTTCCCCTGCGTTGATAACGTTAATGTCCGCATTGTGGGTGTAAAGTTTTGTACATTCGGGCTGCACCCTAAAAGAACTTGATGAGCCTGCCCGTAGAGAGACGCCGATTCGTTTCCGTAGTAATGAGCGCACGCTTTCACCCACGCTATTGGTGCGAATTGCTTCAAGCGCGGCCAGGTATTTCCTGTCCAACTGTCGGTGCTGTTCGGTAAGATAGCAAATCTTAGGGTTTAACTCCTGCCAGACGCGGGAGTGATAAGCAAAAAGGCGGGTCTTTCGGTCGCTTTTATTCCCGACTGGCGGCAACTGGAAAAAATCGCCGCAAAGCACCACCTGCATTCCGCCAAAAGGTTCCCAGCTCTGCCGAGACATACGCACAATTTCGCTGGCAATATCAAGATGCTTTGCTGAAAGCATAGAGACCTCATCTATAATAAGCACTCGGCTCTTGCGAAGACGTTTTTGAAGGTTTCTCTTTTTAAGGAGTCGTTTAAGCTCTTTATCGTCAAGCTCGTTAAGTACGCCCATGCCGGACCAGGAATGAAGAGTCATTCCGTTCAGATGGGTGGCAGCGATTCCTGTGGCAGCGGTGACGCCTGTTGGAATATTTTCTTGCCGCAAAAACTGAATGAATTTATTAAGCAGATATGTCTTGCCGCTGCCCGGCCGTCCGGTAAGGTATATGTTATGCCCGCTTTTCATGACTTCTAATGCCTCTTTTTGAGTCATTTTGTATTTTTTTCTAAATAATCCATCGATGCCTTTCGCATTGCGGCGATTGGGGCTTTTCTTTTTGTGTAATAAAAGAACTGGGAGGCGCCCTGCTCCAAAAACATTTCAATTCCGGGAATGATTTTCGCTCCCCTCTTTTCCGCTTCTTTTAACATTTTGGTCTTGTAATGAATGTAAACCGCATCCATCACAATTTGATTTTTTGAAAAAACATTTTTAGGAACCGGAGAAATATTTTGCTCGGGTTTCATACCCAAAGGGGTAGCGTTAATAATAATGTCAAAATCTTTCAGCTCAATTAAATCGTCAAAACTTCCAAATTCACAAGCGAATCTTTCTGCCAGTTTTTTTGCCTGTTTTATATCTTTATTGAAAATTTTTATATTCCCCTCTTTTTTCTTTAATCCATATACAATTGCCCGAGCCGCGCCGCCGGCTCCGATTATACCAATTCTCTTTCCTTTGATTTTGGTCATTCGCTCAATTGGCTTTAGCGCGCCGAGCCAATCGGTATTATAGCCCTTTAAAACTTCGTCATCGTTAACAACCGTATTAACCGCGCCAATTTCTCTTGCCACCTCGTCTATCTTATCTAAATACTTCATTACCGCAACTTTATGAGGCATAGTACAACTCATACCCCTGATTCCGAGCGCCCTTATGGCTTTTACCGCCGTTTTTACATCTTCTAATTTCACCCGAGCCGCCAAAAAGACAAATTGGCTGTCAATGCCGAGGGCTTTATAGCCGGCGTTGTGCATTAAAGGAGAAAGGGAATGTTCAATCGGGTCGCCGATTGTTAAGCAAATTTTTGTTTTGGCTGAAATCATAGTTTTATTTTATTTGTATATTTATCAGAGCGAGGCAAGTGGTTTCAGGGTGGCTTAAAGGCCGAGCGGGCAGGGTTCCGCCGAAGGCGGAGAGCGCAGGCTTTTACGCCAGCGAGCGAGACGCGCT
>JAGUVE010000010.1 GCA_020063075.1 Parcubacteria group bacterium
GCACGCAGTCGGCTAAAGCATAAAATAATAATTATTTTTCCGCCGCTGCTATTTCTCGCCGAGCCGCCCAAGCCATTACTGAAATACAAGACATTTTTCGGGCTCGGCTGCGAAGTGCACCCCTTAGCAAGATGCCCTCGCTCTAAATCTTGTTCTGCTTATCTTTATGAATTTTAATTACCAAAAAATTTGCCGGGAGCTTCTCCAAAATTTTGGGGGGAGAACAAAAGATGTCATTGAAAGCAGATTTGGTTTGGAAGGGGGCGAGAGGAAGACGCTGGAAGCCATCGGAAAGAACTACAATATCACCAGAGAAAGGGTGAGGCAGATTGAAGAGACCGCGATTTGTGAAATTAAGCCTAAATTAAAAAGGCATCAAAAAGTTTTTCAATACTTTGAAGAGGTTCTTTTATTTTTCGGAAAATTCAGGAGAGAAGATAAGTTTATTCATGCCCTGGCCGGTTCTCCGGAATTTCAAAATCCTGCATTTTTTTTATTAAGTTTAAAACCTCATTTTAAGAGAGTTCCTCAAAATGACGACTTCCACTCCCTTTGGACGATTGATCTTAATTCGTTTGTTTTGGCTAAAGAAGTTATAAGTTTATTCTGTCAAAAATTGGCGGAAAAAAAAGCGCCGGCGTCTTTGGAAGAGCTTAAATTGCCTCCGGAGCACGCTTGGGCAAAACTGGATAAAGAAGTGGCAAGCCGCTGGCTAAACTCAACGGTAGAAATCTCAAGAAAAATAGAAACCGGATTTTCGGGTTTATTCGGTTTTAAAGAATGGCCCGAAATAAATCCAAAAAATATCCGGGATAAGATTTATTTGCTTTTGAAAAGAGAAAAGCGGCCCTTGCATTTTCGGGTTCTCACCGATTTAATCAACAAATCCTTCAAGAAGCCGGCCATTTGCCAGACCGTGCATAATGAACTGATCCGCGACTCGCGATTTGTTTTGGTCGGACGGGGGATATACGCTTTAAAAGAGTGGGGATATGAAAAAGGTTATGTAAGAGATATAATTTTAAAAGTTTTAAAAGGGTCGGAGAAGCCCCTGGCCAAAGAGGAAATTTTAGAAAAAGTTTTGAGTCAGCGTATGGTAAAAAAAAGCACAGTTTTATTCAATTTGTGGAACAAAAAATATTTTTCAAAAGATTCGGAAGGAAAATATAGACCTTTAATAAATGCCTGCTGAAATTTCAATTTTTCTGAGTTTGGTCTGGCAGTATTTTTGGCAGTTTCTAAAATCCTGGTACTGGCTGTTTTTATTTATTATTTCAGTGCGGTATTTTCTTAAGGCCTGGGGATGGTGGAGATACCAAAAATTCTGGCTGGCAAAAATAAACCCGGTTTGGTTGAAAGTTAAACTGCCCAGCGACATTGTAAAACCCATAAGCGCGATGGAAATGGTTATTGGCAGCATCTGGAAGGGCGCTTGGGAGCCGGCTTATTTTTGGGAGAAGTGGTGGCAGGGAAAACCGGATGTTTTTGACTTCCAGTTTGAATTGGTTTCAGACGGCGGAGAAATCACTTTTTATCTCCGTTGGTTTTTGGGTTATAAGATTGATGTCTTAAAAGGGGCGATTTATTCTCAATACCCCGAAGCCGAGATTACGGAAGTTGAGGATTATTCAAGGGCAATTCCGGCTGACATTCCAAACAAGGATTGGGACGTAAGAGCCGGGGATTTTACCCTCGTTAAACCTGACCCCTATCCAATTAGGACTTATACTGAATTTGAAAAAGGAGCAGAATTGATTGAAAAAGAAGAAAAAAGGATTGACCCGATGGCAATGCTTTTGGAGGGTATGTCTATGTTAAAACCGGGGGAAAAACTTTGGATTCAAATCAAGCCCTTTGCGCTCGGCGGAAAATATGCGAAGCCCTACGTCCAGTTGGGAAAAGAAATCAAAGATAAAATCGCCAAAAGAAAAACAGAGAAGGCGAGGTCTTGGTTTCAGAGCTTCACCGATGCCTTGGGCTCTTTGGCTGCCGGAAAAAAATCAGAGGGAAAAGGCGGGCCAATTAAAATAGAATTGGAGGCGCCCGAGTTAAGAATGACGCCCCGGGAAAGAGAGGTTGTCGCCGCAATAGAAAGAAAAATTTCCAAAGAACTTTTTTTAATTTCAACAATCAGATTTATTTATTTGGCAAAAAGAGAGCTTTATTATCACCACAGATGGCGTCTGGTGCTTGACTGGATGGGAAATTTTCACGAGGAAGATATGAATGGGTTTAAAGTCCTTATGCACACCTATACCAAGATTGTTAATCCTCCGGTTCTTAGTCTTTTTGATAAGAGGCGGCTTTACGCCAGAAAAAGGAGGATAATCCGGCTTTATCAAAACCGATACGAGCCAAAATACCCTTTCAGTGGAGACTATCATTGGGGATATTTTGTTTTAAATAGCGAAGAATTGGCAACCGTTTTTCATTTTCCCAGCAGAAGGGTGGCGCCGGCGCCAGGGGTGGCAAGGGTTGAAACAAAAAAGGCAGAGGCGCCGCCGGAAATTCCAATGGAATAATTATGGCAGATGAAATTACTTTTTTAGGTCAGACGACTTTTAGAAACGAAATGAAAAGATTTGGGATAAAAACCGATGACAGACGGAAGCATATGTATATTTTGGGAAAAACCGGCACAGGAAAAACCGAACTGATGCTCAATATGGCCCTTCAAGACATAAAAGGAGGTTCGGGAGTGGGTTTTATTGATCCCCACGGAGAAACGGCTGAAAAATTGCTGGATTTTGTGCCCAAAGAAAGAATTAACGACGTTATTTATTTTAATCCGGCCGACACTGACTTTCCGATTGCTTTTAATGTCCTGGAAGAGGTGGATAGTTCAAGGCGGTATGTGGTAAGCTCCTCCTTATTGGGGGTCTTTAGAAAAATTTGGCCTGAAGTTTGGTCTTCCAGAATAGAGTATATTCTGGAAAACTGCATTTTGGCGCTTTTGGAATACCCAAATTCAACCGTTCTCGGAATACACCGAATTTTAGCTGATTCTGACTACAGGAAAAAAGTAATTGAGAAAATTAAGGACCCGATGGTTCGGGCCTTCTGGCTCCAGGAGTTTCCCAGATTCACTCAATCGCAGGAATTGGAGGCGGTGGCGACAATTGAAAATAAAATCAGCCAAATCGTTTATAATCCTTTAATTCGCAATATAATCGGGCAAAGCAAGTCAAAAATTGATTTCAAAGAAATGCTGCAGGGGAAAAAAATCTTGCTCGCGAATTTGGCCCGGGGTAAAATAGGGGAAGACAATTCCAGGGTCTTGGGCGTTTTTTTAATAACTAAATTGTATTTAGCCATTCTTTCGCAAGTTGACATTAAAGAAGAAGAAAGAAACGATTACTATTTATATATAGACGAATTTCAAAATTTTGCCGCTAAGGTTTTTGTCAACATTCTTTCTGAAGCCAGAAAATGCAAGCTGAATTTGATTTTGGCGAATCAATATCTCAGCCAGCTGGATGAAATAACGCCGCAGGGAAAAACCACCGAGGCGAGGGATGCTGTTTTTGGCAATGTCGGAACGCTTATCTCATTCCGCTTGGGAGCCGAAGACGC
>JAGUVE010000098.1 GCA_020063075.1 Parcubacteria group bacterium
AAAAAAATATGGAAAAACCAAAAGCGGTAAAAAAATTAGAAATTGGAGAGGAGCATAATCGGGAAAAACCCCGATTAAAGGAAGGTTCTTTTATAAATTATGCGTTTCCTGGGGAAGAAACAAGAAAGGAGGCAAAAGAAAAATTTTCTAAAATATTTTTTGAGCAAAAACAAGAAATGGAGAAGCTTAAAAGAGAGGGGGTAAGAATAGAAGAAAGTGAAAAAAGTCCTAAGCAGGTTGGAATCATTAATTATGCGGATAATTTAATCAATCAGTTTTTAGAAAAAGAGGGTTTGTCCGCATTTAAGTTAAAAATTCCTTCCGAGAATGTTCATATTTCTAGGATGAACAAAGAAAAATTTAATGACTTAAAAACGATTGTGAGAAAAAGAAGAGAAGAAAATGAAAGAAGTGCGGTTTTTTCACCCCTAAAGCAAGCGATTTTTATTCAGCAACCTGAGTCGCATTTAAGATTTTTTAAAGATATTTTACGCGCCTCGCTTGAAGCTAAGTCATATCAAGAAGTTACGAAATTTGGTCATGAAGATTATAGAAATACCAAAAGTGGAGTGTCTGAAAAATACTACCCGCCGGGGGAGAGTAGTAGTAAAGAATATTTTAAAAATTTAAACGACGGGATAATTGCAAAACTAACTAAAGAATTGTACGAAAAAAGCTTAACAGACCCTAACTTGCCAGAACATCTTAGAGAAGAAATAAAGTCCAATCCTGTTATGGAAGAAGATAAATTTTCCGCTAAAAACAGAGAAATCCTTGATACTTTGATAAAAATGTTATATGGAAAAAAGGCATGGAAAGTTGGATGGGAAACTAAAGAAGCCCAAGAAAAGATGTTTCATCAAAACCTTGTTAAATCCTTCATTACTGGCGATACTAAAAAATTGGAAAAATTAATGGACGATACCCTTGGTAAGGGTGCTACTGGAAAAATAGGTAAGTTAGATAGGAAAATTGGAGATACTGAGAACCTGGAGAGTTTTATAAACGAATTAAAATAATGCCTGAAAGCGGTGAAAAAATATTTTTTCCTTGGAAAACCTTCGCCTTTGAGGCGTTTTTATTTTCTCTGACATTAATTTTAGGAATCATCACTGCCATTAACTGGCAGGAATTATTTAAATTTCAAAAGATTCAGCCCCAACCAATCTCTTTCTGGCGCTTCCTTTTCTATTTTTTATTTGGCACACTCCTCATTTTTTCAATTTCCTTGCTAAGCAAGAAATTTCAAAATCAAAAGAGAGCGATATTTAAAATATTTTTCATCCTTAGTTCGGTTTTCGGAACCCTTTATTTATTTTTCCCCTTTTTAAATATTTTTTCTTTGATTTTGATTATCTTTTTAGTTTACGTCTGGCTGAAAAAACCGACCGTTTTTTTAAATAACCTTTTGATTATTTTTGGCTTGGCCGGGTTTGGCGGGATTCTTGGCTTGTCGTTTCAACCATTGGTTATCGTTTTCCTTTTGCTTGTTTTTTCAATTTATGATTTTATCGCCGTTTACAAAACAAAGCATATGGTAAAGATGGCAAGGGAAATGCTTGAGGCAAAAATAATTTTCGGCCTAATCGTTTCTCAAAATGTTTCCGACTTTAAAGCCGACTTAAAAGAAGTGGAACCCGGCGGAAGATTTCTAATTTTGGGCGGCGGAGACGTTGCATTCCCGCTTTTGCTTTCCGCTAGCTTAGTCCCAAGCGGAATTTTTAACCCTTTGATTGTCGCCGCTTTTTCTTTAATCGGGCTTTTTCTCAGCTTTTATGTTTTTGCCTCTCAAAAAGTTCGCCAGCCAATTCCCGCCTTGCCTCCCATTGCCCTATTTTCCATAATTGGATATTTAGTAACCAGATTTTAGTTTGAACATATAGCCGTCTTTTAATCGGTAGCCGAGTTTTCTGAAATACTCCCTTGCTCCAACCCCTGAAATTACGGCGATTTTGTTTAAATTAAATTCCTTTTTAGAGATTTTTTCCGCCTCTTTGAGTAATTTTTTGCCCAAGCCCCGATGCTGGGGAGCAATTTTTTTTGCGCCGATTGGAACAACTGCGCCAAACGTCTGAACTTCTCTGATTATCGCCGCCCCCTCCAATACGGGGAAAATCGGTCGAGAACAGTTCTCGACCGATTTGGAGGCGGAGGAGGGAATTCTTAATCTCAATAAACTATAAAGTTTTCCTCGTTCCTTATTT
>JAGUVE010000060.1 GCA_020063075.1 Parcubacteria group bacterium
GAAAATTTATTTTAAAAAGTCGGGATAAAAGGAAATATCAAAATTAAAATTAATTTTTCCCTCGGCTGTCGGGGAAATTCCGGACAAATTAACCTCTTTAATCAGGGATTCTTTTTGAAAAATTATAAATTGCTGCTCCAAGGTTGTAAAATTTTCGGTCAAACCGGAAATATTAACTTTGGAATCTTTTACGTTGAGGGAAAAGCTTGAAATCTGAACCTTGGGATGAATTAACTTTCCGAAATTTTTCGTTTCGGAAAATGGCTCTTCGGAAAAACCGAAGAATTTTGAGGGAAATTTACGTTCACCGACTGATTTTGAAAAATCTTCAATTTTTTTCTTTTTTATTTTTATTTCATTTTCCAAATAGATTTCTTCCGAGGTCTTAGCTGAAGTTATTTGCGAACCCACCTCTTCAATTCTAAATGAAACCCTTTTTTCAAGATAAAGTAAAACAAAATAGCCGGAAATTACGGACAGGAGCAAAATTGCAGAAAGGAAAAATAAAATATTCAGCGAAAATGGAATTTTTAGTGCTGGCTTGGGAACGATTTCAATTGCCATAGTGGTACTGCTTCTTGGGGGGGGTCTAAACACAACCTTATATCAACTTTATATCAATTTATTTCAAAAAGATATAGATAGCTATAAAATAGATAAAAAGGATATAAATTGTTTTTGATTGCGAAGCGAAAAATTATTCCAACCCTCTTAGGGCGGCGCCAACGGCAATGGCGTAAGAGGGACCAATTTCTTTCAGGGTTTTTTCTAAAAGCGGCGGATAAGAAAAATTGAAAAAGGGATCGGCTATCTCCACTTCCTTTTTCAGGTCATCCTCAAAATATTCTCTCAAGCCCGGCAAAAGGGCGCTGCCCCCCCCTAAGACCAATTTTTGGATTGATTTTGTTTCCGATTGAGAAAAATTTTCCAAAACCTTTTTAATTTCGTTTAGAACCAGGCCGAGCAAAGGAAGCAAAATTTCTCTCAAGTTTTTTTCTTTTGAAAAAAGCCCGTAATTTTTTTTTAGCTCCTCGGCTTTTTGAAAATCAAGATTCAATGCCTTGGATACCGCTTGAGTCAATTCTTCGCCCGAGATATCAAAACTATAACTCCTTTTTAAAACCCCATTATCAATTATACTACAAGTGGTGGTGCGAGCGCCAATATCAACCAAGGCGATGGTTTTATTTTTTTCCCTGCAAGACGACCTCGCAAGGGAAAAGGCCTCTGCTTCCAGGGATTGGAGCTCAAGCTGGGATAGGGCGGCGATTTTAGAATATTGGCTTACAATCTCGTTTGGAACCGCAACCAAAAGAATTTTTATTTTTCCTTCTTTCTTCTCGCCTTCAATTATTTGCCAATCAAGAGTAACTTCAGACAGCGAAAAAGGAATATGCTGTCTGGCTTCGTATTTAACCGCCTCAGCGATTTCTTCTTCGCTCATTTGCGGCAAATCAAACCAAGTAAAAAAGCTGGAATAGTCCGGAATGGTGAAAATTGCTTTTTTTGTTTTAATCCTTGATTGCCCTAAAATAATTTGCAAGGTTAAAGCGATATCTTGGGGGGATAAGGTTGGTATCGTTTCTGTTTCTTCACGGGTTAGGAAGGGTTTTTCTTGAGGAGCCGAGGCTTCGACGTAATTTTCAAGTTTTATTTTTTTTCCCGACCCCGACAATTCAACCGCTTTGATTGACGAAGAACCGATATCAATCCCCAAACAGCTTTTGGAAGTTATTTTGAAGGGAAAAGAAATCATAATTTGCCCCGTAGTAGAATTTTGACAATCCCGCCCTCTAAGCCCATCACTAGGTTGTTAATGTTTGGAAAACTTATCGAAAATTCTAAACTATAATAACCTTTGTCATAAGTACAGAGGGTGGGATAATATCACGAAGTGAGTCAAAATTTCACTACGGGGTTTGCTTTTTCTATTATATCATATTAAGAATAAAGCAATATGGGAATAAATCAAATCAAAGCATTTCTTTTAGATATTTTCTTCCCCAAAATTTGTTTAAATTGCCAAAGAGAAGGAGATTATCTCTGCCCGGACTGCCTATCTACTTTAGAGATTTTGAACTTCCATCAAAAGCATTCCACCAGAAATTTAACCGACCTCTACTTTGCCCTCCCCTATCAAAATATCAATACCAAAAGATTAATTCAGAAGTTTAAATACCAACCATTTATTAGAGAGCTGGCGAAAACTTTAGCCTCTTTAATCATAGCCCATTTTCAACTGTCAGACAATGGGGAAAATTTTTCCGATTTTACTTTAATTCCAGTGCCTTTGGGAAAAAAGCGGTTAAGGTGGAGAGGATTTAATCAGGCAGAAGAGATCGGAAAAAAACTCTCTCTTTATTTTAAAATGCCCTTGCTCAGGGGTGCCTTAATAAAAATCAAAGAAACACAGCCACAGGTTGAGCTCGCCGCTGAGGCGAGAAAAGAAAATTTAAATGGTGTCTTTTCGGTCAAGAATAAAGAAGCAATTGCAAATAAAAAAATTATTTTAGTAGATGATGTTTATACCACCGGCTCAACAATGGAAGAATGTGCCAGGATTTTAAAAAAAGCCAGAGCAAAAGAAATTATTGGAATTGTCGTTGCCAGAGCAAAGCCGGAAGAGGACTATTTTCAAAATGCAAATTGATAATGAAAGACCGAACCCCCC
>JAGUVE010000082.1 GCA_020063075.1 Parcubacteria group bacterium
CCATAATAAATAATTTTACCTTAATAATTGCTATTTTTCAATTTTTTTGCTAATAGTTAATTAGAAATTAGAAATTTCAGTATATGGCCCCATCGTCTAACGGCCAGGACAGCGCCCTTTCACGGCGTAAATCGGAGTTCGATTCTCCGTGGGGCCGCCATACGAAATTTGTCAATCGTTCCGCCTCGCCGCTTCGCGGCTCGGCGGCCGAAGAAAATTGCTCTCGGCCGAAAAAATTGCAGGAGAAGGAATTCTCCGACGCGGATTAAAAATTTAAATTTTAAAATGCAGTAAAATATGATTAAGGATAATGGAAAATTTCATTTAATTATTCTATTTGCTCTTTTATTGGGAATTTTGGTTGATTATTTGTTTTATGGAAAACCGATTGGCGTATCCTTTTTTATTTTTATTTTTATCTTCTTAATTTTTTCTTTATTTCTGGTCAAAAAGTTTAATCAGAAACTAAAAAAAGAACAAATTTTAATTCCGATACTTTTACTTTTGCTTTCATCTGGAATATTCTTGAGGTCGAGTTCCTTTTTGATATTTTTTAACTCCGTAGGTTCTCTTTATTTATTGTTTCTGTTTTTGGGTCTATTTTCAGAAAAACAACTTTTGGATTTCTCTTTTCTAAAATATTTTATTTTCCCTCTTTCTTTCATTGGACAATCTTTTCAGAAAGCAGCTTCATTTTTAGGGAAATTCTGGGATTTAATTGAAACTAAAAGAAAACTTGGCTCTCCAACATTTCAGAGTCTAATAAGGGGGATAATTATTTCTTTGCCAATCTTAGTTCTTTTTGTTTGGCTACTTTCCTCAGCTGACATTGTTTTTCAAAAATATTTAGATAGCTTATTAAAAATTAGTATTGACCCGGAAATTGTGTTAAGGACATTAATTGTTTTAGTTTCCTCTTATTTCTTTATTGGTTTTTTTGTTCAAATTTCTGCTAATAAAAAAGAAGAGAATTTATTAAGTGAGAATAAAAAATTTAACTTTTTAGGATCAATTGAATCTTCAGTTGTTTTGGGGGCGGTTGGATTGTTATTTCTGATTTTTATTCTCATTCAATTCGTTTATCTCTTTGGTGGAAAAGAATATGTTTGGGGCATTGAAGAATACATAACTTATTCTGAATATGCCAGAAAGGGATTTTTGGAGTTAATTGCAGTTTCCATTTTCTCTCTCTTTTTAATTTATGGAATTGATAAATTTGGGAAAAGAGAAAGTATTTTTCAAAAAAGAACTTTTAAAATTTTAAGTAGTGTTTTGGTTTTCGAATTGTTTGTGATTATGGTTTCTGCTTCCAAGAGACTTTTGCTTTACATTGACGGCTACGGATTTACTTTTTCCCGACTTTTGGGTTTAATCTTTCTCCTTTGGCTCTTTTTTATTTTTTTGTTTTTCCTTTTCAAAATTATTTACGAGAAAAAGGAAACTTCATTTTTATTTTCGGCATTTTGGCTGACAATTCTATTTTCAATAGGATTGAATATTTTTAATCCCGATGCTTTTATTGCAAAGAAAAATATTGAAAGATATACCCAAGGAAAACAATTAGATGTTTGGTATTTTTATCAGTTATCTGATGATGCTATTCCTGAAATTATAAAAATTTTTGAAATGAATAATGTAGATGATGAAATAAAAATGAATATAGCAATAAATTTGAGTTATCGATACCCACAATATCCCTATTTAATGGAAGAAGAAGAAATTATGCCATTTAATAAGAAATTAGAAAAAATTAAAGAAGATCGAGAATGGCAGTCATTTAATTTATCTCATAATAAGGCGCTAATAGTTTTCATAAGAAATTATAAAAAAATAAAAGAATATCAAGTTAAATACTGGGAAAAAGAAGAAGCAAGATGCAAGGAAGAGTTAAAAAAATGTGAAGAATGGTGTGAAAGGGAATTTGCTGAAAAATCTGAGAAAATAATAAGGTGCAAGAAAACTGAATGTAGCTGGTGGGGAAGTTGTGAAATGTATAAAGAAAATATACAGAGTATACAGAGTATACAGAGGAGGTGAAAAACCGCATTTTAAAATTTAAATTTTTAATCCGCGTCGGAGAGTTCCTGATTTTGCCTGCGGGCGGCTTCGCCGCCCGCAGGCAGGCATTCAGAAAATTTTATTACCCGAATTTTAATTAAAAATTTTATCTATGAAAACTAATTTTTATACTTACGGACAAAGTTTAATTGGTATAATTATTGTTTTTGTTATGGTTGGCTTGATAAGCGGGGGTTTATATTATTATCTCTCAAAACAAATTCCAGAGGTACCTGAAATTGTCGAAAAACCAGTCGAAGAAGTAGTAAAACCAGAAGAAGAGATCGCTCCACCCGAAGAAGAATTACCCGAGGAAGAAGTTGCCCCAAAGGAGGAAGTTATCCCACCCAAAGAAGAAGCTCCGTCCGAAGAAGAAAAGCCCAAAGTTACTTGCCAAAATGAATGTTCTCAAACTGGATTAAAAAGGTGCTCTAATAATGGTTATCAAATCTGTGGAAATTATGACATAGATATTTGTTTAGAATGGAGTTCAATAACCAATTGCCCCGCAAATACTATTTGTCAAAATGGAATCTGTGTTCAGCAAAAGTGCACAGATGGGACTCCTTATAGCCAATGTTCAACCAATAAACCAAAATATTGTGATAATGGAAATCTGTTTGACAAATGTTCTACTTGTGGCTGTCCCTTAAATCAATATTGTGATGAATCTTCTGGTTTGTGTAAGATCTCAGAAAAACTTGATATGTTAATCTTTGTTTCGCCTCAATATGCAAATGATACCCAAATAAAACAAGCAATTAACGAATATATAGAAGCAGTTAAAAATGATATTGGCTGGGAAACAAAAATCATAGCAATAACTGCAGATATAAATGATTTTAGAGAAATAGATGAAATAATAGAGGATTATTACAGTAAATCGGGGGGTAGACTTAAGGCTTCTATAATGGTTGGAGAAGATATGGACACGGCACTAACCGCGGATTTATTCAGCGAAGCTTTTAGCGCTGCGGAAAGTCCGAGTACTGCACCATGGTCTACAACGGGCGGAGAAAACCTTACGGGGCTCTACATACCCGGGGAAGAAGACACTTATACAATTGATTTATATGAGGGTGGCGATCTAGTATCCTCCCACAAACAAATGATAAACATTGCTATCTCACTCATATATCCTACTCATTCATTATCTTATCAAACGAAATCGTCGCAAATTATTTCTGTCTTTGATAAATTCAGTGAAAATAGGGCCCGTTTATATCCAAGAGATATGAGGGTTTTTGTACAAGACCAGAGAATCACTGAAGACCCTAAACTATATGAAATATATCAAACCTTAAAAAATTATGGCGATTTACTTTACAAAGAAGGGGCAACTCAATTAGAAATTAACGAATCGTTAACCAAATCCTATAGGATGTACAGCATAAGCGGACACTCTATGCCGGGCTATACTGGACTAGGTGTTGATAGTGGATTTTCTACAGATTATCTTAATGAACTTAATACTCCATTGTTTACTGCCGCAGGCTGCTATACCGCTGGCTGGTATACTAATCCAAACCAAAGTATGGATAATAATATTTTAGATTTTAGTATAGATAAGCCTTGGTATGGCTCTAAGATATTTGTTAACCCAAATATCAGAGCAATGATTCTTGGTTTTCCAGACGATCCCGCTGACCCTGGTAATTATAATTTTATTATGAACGCCGTACCAGAATTAAATGCCGGAAAAACTCTAGCAGAATCGATAATTAATCACTATTACTTCGGGAATGACTTAATTCTCTACGGGGACCCAACATTTCATTATAATTTTTAAAGAACTAGATAAAATTTTTAATCAAAACTCGGACGATAAAATTTTCTGAATGCCTGCCTGCGGGCGGCGAAGCCGCCCGCAGGCAAAATCAGGAATTCTTTTCAAAATAAGTTCGAGCTAATTTCAGAATATCCCGCATTTAAATGCCTGAAGATAAATACTATTTGAGAATCGGCAGAGCGTC
>JAGUVE010000099.1 GCA_020063075.1 Parcubacteria group bacterium
ATATCAATAGCATAAACCTTTCCTTTTTCCAACTTTTTTGCCAAAGGAATCGCCCAGCCGCCCGAACCAGAACCAAAATCAGCGGCGACCATATCTTTTCTCAAATTAATTTTTCTTAGAAATTCTTCCGGATTTAAAAAATTTTCCATAAATATTTCAAACACAAACCGCCGATGCCGCTTTATCTCCTTCTTCCAACCTCATCAGGCGAACTCCCTGGGTGCTTCTTGATAATTTTGGAATCTGGGAGAGTTTTGTTCTGATTACTTGCCCCTTTTTGGAAATGACAATCAGGTCCTCGCCCAAAATTTCTTCAGGCAAAACCTTTGAGCTGACAATTTCACCGGTTTTTGAAGTGATTTTAGCCGCTTTGGTTCCGGTTCCGCCCCTCTTTTGCAGCCGGTATTCTTTCAGATCGGTTCTTTTCCCATACCCGTTTTCCATCACCACCAATAGATAATTTTTAGTTTTTAGTTTTTCCTTTTTAGTTTGTATTATATCCATTCCCACCACCTCGTCTCCCTTTTCCAAACGCACCGCTCTTACTCCCGAGGAGGCCCTTCCCATTTCTCTGATTTCTTTTTCTTTGAACCGAATTGATTTTCCTTTTTTGGTAACTAAAATTATTTCATCTTCTCCGCTCGACTTTTGAACTCCTTCCAAAAGGTCGCCCTGTTTTAACTTTATTGCAATTAAGCCGCTTCTCCTTACGTTTTCAAATTCGTTTAGAGTGGTTTTTTTAATCAATCCTTGCTTGGTTGTCATTATCAAATACTTTATTCCCTTATCTCTGTCTTCTTTCCCGACGGGAAAAATGGAAAGAACTTTTTCCCGGGGGGAAATTTCAAGGAAATTCAAAAGGCCCCTGCCCCGGGAAACTCTTTGGCCTTCCGGAATTTCATAAACCGGCGTTGAGAAGACCTTTCCCGAATCGGTAAAGAAAAACAAAGAATCGTGGGTATTGGCTGAAAGAAAATGTTCAACGACATCGTCCTGCAGGGTCTTCATTCCCAAAATCCCCTTTCCGCCTCTTTTTTGGATTTTATATGTTTTGGGGTTTATTCTTTTTATATATCCGCCCTGGGTCAGAGTGATGATTGTTTCTTCTTCGGGAATTAAGTCCTCAATTGAAATTTCGCCCGGCTTTTGCACAATAACCTTTGTTTTTCTTTCATCTCCAAAACTTTCCTTCAATTGAGCCAATTCCTTTTTGATGACGGCTTTTATTTTATGGGGGCTTTTTAAAATGAGAGTCCATTCTTTAATTTTTGCCCTCGTTTCCCTTAGTTCTTCCTCAATTTTCTTTCTTTCCAGTTTTGCCAAGGCCGATAATTTCGTTTCCAAGATGGCATTGGCTTGAATTTGAGTTAGTTTAAACTTCCGAATTAAATTTTTCTGGGCTTCTTCCCTGTTCTTTGAATTTTTAATCGTCTTTATGACGGCGTCAATTTTAGACAAACACTTGTGCAGTCCTTCCAAAATATGGGCTCTTTCTTTGGCTTTTTCCAGGTCGTATTTTGTCCTCCGGTAAACAACGTCTTTTCTGTGCAAAAGAAAATAATTTAAAATTTCAACCAGATTCAAAACCCGGGGCTGAATTCCGTCCACCAGGGCCAAGAGATTAAAGTGAAAGACCTTTTGCAGGTCGCTGAATTTGTAAAGCTGGTTTAAAACCTTTTGGGGAATTGCGCCCCTTTGAAGTTCGACGACTATTCTCATTCCCTCTTTGTCCGACTCGTCTCTAATGTCTTTTATTCCTTCAATATTCTTTTCTGAAACCAGGTTGGCAAACCGTTCAATTAAAGTTGATTTAACGACCTGGAAAGGAATCTCGGTGATTATGATCTGGGACTTCCCGGTTTTTTCTTCTTCAACGATTTCGGCTTTCCCCCGGGTTAAAATCCCGCCCCGACCCTGATAATAAGCTTGGAGTATCTCTTTTTTGTCAAAAATCTGGCCGCCGGTCGGGAAATCGGGCCCTTTTATAAATTTACAAATATCGTCAACGTTTGCTTTGGGCTTATCAATCAGATAAATTAAGGCGTCGCAAACCTCGGTTAAATTATGGGGGGGTATGTTGGTTGCCATGCCAACCGCGATTCCCAAAGAGCCGTTTAACAAAAGGTTGGGAACCGGGGAGGGCAAGACAACTGGCTCCTTTCTCGTTCCGTCATAATTATCCCTAAAGTCAACCGTGTTTTTCTCAATGTCTCTTAATATTTCTTCGCCGATTTTTGATAGCCGCATTTCTGTATATCGCATAGCCGCAAACTCGCTTGGATCATCGACTGATCCTACGTTCCCTTGACCTTGAATCAAAAGGTATCTCAATGAAAAATCTTGAGCCATTCTGATTGCGGCATCATAAACAGATTGGTCGCCGTGAGGATGATATTTTCCTAATGTCTCCCCGACCACTGTTGCCGACTTTCTAAATTTAGCGGTGTGAGTTAAGCCCATGTCGTACATCGCATACAAAATCCGGCGGTGAACGGGCTTTAATCCGTCTCTGACGTCGGGCAAAGCGCGGGAAACAATAACCGACATTGCGTAGTCAATGTAGGACTCTCGCATTTCGTCGGTGATTTCTCGCGGCTTTATCTGGCCAATTCCGGTATTTAATTGCTTGAACGATTTAATCGGCATTTTTAATTGTCAGGGTTTCAATATAATAATTTTCGCTTCCCCTTCCGGGATGTCTTTCTTTTTTAGCGACAATTTATTTACGGGCTCAATTGATTTTATTCCGAGGAGCTTTAAAAATTTATCAAGACCATCAAGTTTTATTTTTAATTTTGGGATGTGGTAATGCATCGGAATGGTTATTTTCGGTTCCATCTGGGACATTATATTTGCCGCCTCTTTGCCCGAAACGGTATAAGTTCCTCCCACCGGGAGCATCAAAACATCAATATCGCCGATTTTTTCCAACTGCTCTTCTTCCAGCTCCTTTTGCCCCAGGTCTCCCAAATGGCAAAGCCGCATTTCTTCCGTCTCTATGGTATAAATTGTATTTTCCCCTCGCTCCTTGCCCTGTGAAATATCGTGCCAGGACCGTATTCCTGTTATAAAAATATTTTTTATTTCATATTCTCCGGGACCCTCAACTAAAAAAGGACTGCCCGCCACCCCTTTTTTATTATTGTGGTCATAGTGCTGGTGCGAAACCAATAAAATATCGGCTTCCATCTTTGGCAGGCGGAGTCCGATTTCCTCTGAAAAAGGATCAATTATAATTTTCACCTGGCTATTTTTAGCAGGTGTGGTAATAATTTCAAAACATGACTGACCGTGCCAAATGATTTGCATAGTGGTAATATTTATTTTATCACGGCTATTGCAAAATTTCAAGAAATTTATATAATTGAGGATTATTGTATAGAAAACCGAGTTTTCTGTAAATTTATGGAAACAGCGTTGGAACAAAATAGTTTTTCAAGACCTCCGAGGGTCGGAGAAATTATCAAAGGGAAAATTATTCAGAAAGGAAAGTCATCCCTCTTTTTGGACATGGGAAGTTTCAAAATGGGAATAATTTACGGAAGGGAATTTTTTCAGGCAAAATATGCCCTAAAAAATTTAAAAATTGGCGATGAAATTACTGCAAAAATAACCGAACTGGAAAATGAAGACGGCTATGTTGAACTGTCGGTTCAGAAGGCAAATGAAGATATGGCTTGGGAAGACCTGAGAGAAAAAAAGGGAAAGGAAGAAAATCTAACCGTCAAAATTCTCGGGATGAATAAAGGCGGATTGTTGGCAAGGGTCTCCAATATGCCCGCTTTTTTGCCTCTTTCTCAACTTTCTCCCAAGCATTATTCCGGTTTCGCGGGCCAAGACCTGTCAAAAATTTTAAGAGAGCTCCAAAAACTTATCGGGAAAAAACTGGTGGTGAAAATTTTTAATCTTGACTATAGAAATAAAACCGTTATTCTTTCAGAAAAATTAAGCCAATTCGACCAAGTAAAAGATCTCTTAAAAAATTACGGCGTCGGGGATATGGTTGAAGGAGAAATCACCGGTTTAACCGACTTTGGAGTTTTTATAAAGTTTGGCAAAGAAAATCTCGATGGCTTAATTTATTCTACAGAAATAGATAACAAAGAAATTCTGCAAATCGGTCAAAAAATAAAAGCAAAAATAACCGCTCTTTCCGGCAATAAGGTTTATTTGTCTCAAAAAGCGTTAAAAGAAACTCCGGCTACTTCAACCCCGGGGGCATAAATGAAAAATTTAGCCAAAAATATCCTTTTAGTCCTGATAATTTTTCTGCTCATTTCAAGTTTTTTTGCTCTTTTTCGGACCCCGTTTGAGAAAGAAAAAAAAATACCATTTACTCAGATGGTTCAAGACATTGAGCAGGAACGAGTAAAAAAAATTATCGTTTCTGATTCTGAACTTGCGATTTTATATTCTGATAATTCAAAAGCCAAATCGCGCAAAGAAACCGAAGCGTCTCTTTCTGATTCACTGCTTAATTACGGAGTGAGCAAAGAAAAATTGGCAAAGCTCGAAGTTGAAACAAAAGAAGGCGGCGGAAGCTGGGTTTGGCTGGGGCCGATTTTGTTCTCTATTTTGCCCCTTTTGCTATTTGGGTTATTTTTCTGGTTCATTTTTCGGCAGGCAAGAACCGGAGCCAGCCAGGCATTTGATTTTACCCGGGCGAGAGCCAGGTTGTTTGGGGGCGAAGGCCAATTAAAAGAAAAAATAACTTTTAAAGATGTGGCAGGTTTAAAGGAAGCCAAACAAGAGCTGATGGAGATCGTTGATTTTTTAAAAAACCCGAAAAAATATCTGCAAATGGGAGCAAGAATACCGCGGGGAGTAATCCTGATAGGGCCGCCGGGAACCGGCAAAACCATGCTGGCAAAAGCCGTTTCGTCTGAGGCGAACGTGCCTTTTTTCTCAATTTCCGGCTCTGAATTTATAGAGTTATTTGTCGGGGTTGGCGCAAGCAGAATCAGAAGTTTATTTGACCAGGCAAGGAAAGTAAAAAGAGCGATAATTTTTATTGATGAAATAGACAGCATCGGGAAAATAAGAGGGGTGGGCGTAACGGGCGGCCACGAAGAAAGAGAACAAACTCTGAATCAGCTGCTGGCTGAAATGGACGGAATCGGCAGAGAAGAAGGAATTATTGTTATGGGAGCAACCAACGCGCCTGGCTACCTTGACCCTGCTTTGTTGAGACCGGGAAGATTTGACAGAAGAATTGTTCTGGATTTGCCGGATATACAAGAAAGAGAAGAAATTTTAAAAATTCACTGCCGGGGCAAGCCAACGGCTTTAAATGTTAATTTAAGGGAAGTGGCGGAAAGAACCCCGGGATTTTCGGGGGCGGACCTGGCAAACGTTGTCAATGAGGCGGCGATTTTTTCCGCCAGAAGAGGAAAAGACCAGGTTTATCAGGAAGAATTTTTAGAGTCAATTGAGAAGGTTTTGCTGGGACCGGAAAGAAAATCCCACATTTTGTCAAAAAAAGAAAAGGAAATCGCCGCCTACCATGAAGCCGGTCATGCCTTGGTTTCAACTTTTTCACCCGGGGCGGAGCCGATAAGAAAAATTTCAATTGTTGCCCGGGGAATGGCGGCCGGTTACACTTTGAAAGCGCCCAGAGAAGAAAGGAGAATCAAAACAAAATCCGCATTTTTAGCTGAAATGGCGACTTCGCTCGGCGGATATTGCGCCGAAAAGCTGAAATTCGGGGAAATTACAACCGGCGCCGCCAATGATTTAGAAAGAGCGACCGAGCTGGCGAGAAGATTGGTAAAAGAATACGGAATGTCTTCTTTGGGCCCGGTGTCGTTTGGCGAGAGAATGGGTTCTATGTTTTTGGGCCGAGAACTCGCTGAATATCGAAATTATTCCGAAAAAGTAGCCGCCAAAATTGATAAAGAAGTTGAAAAATTTGTCAGAAGGGCTGAAGAAACGGCCGCAAGAATTTTAGCTAAAAAGAAAAATTTGCTGGAGATGGTTGCCAAAACCCTGATTGAAAAAGAAACAATTGAAAAAGAAGAATTTGAAAACTTGATCGGGACGAAAAAATCTGAAGCAATAAAATTTAAAAAACCCTCGCCTCCGAGAGAAAAATCAATCAAAGTGAAAATCAAGCAGGTATAAAAGTGGGCATGTAGTTCAGTGGTAGAACGCTACTCTTATAAAGTAGAAGTCGCAGGTTCGATCCCTGCCATGCCCACCAGAACCATACTTTTCGGTTTTTCGGAGGCCATTTCGTGGGCGGCTCGCAAAGCCGCCCATTGATTTTGACCTGACGAATCAAGGCCGCTCGG
>JAGUVE010000072.1 GCA_020063075.1 Parcubacteria group bacterium
GGTCTAAATTTAATATTTGAAAAAGAAATAAAAAATTTTCCGGTAAAGAAAGAGTTATTCATACTAGAGAAAACGGGCGCGTAGTTCAGCGGTAGAACGCTTCTCTGATAAAGAAGAGGTGGAAGGTCCGACTCCTTCCGCGCCCACAAGTCGTGCCTCATTGCATTCGGAACGGCTTGGGCCTGTAGTTTAGTGGTAGAACGCCTCATTTGCAATGAGGAGATCGTGGGTTCGATTCCCACCGGGTCCAAAAAGTTTATGGGTGGCGCAGATTTTGATATATTTGACATGCTTTGTTATAATATTTATAATATAATAATATTCTAAAGGTCGACCCCAGTAGCAGAGCGAAGCTCACTACGGGGCAAGAAAATTAAAATTTATTAAAAATTTTATGATTCAAGATTGGACTACCATAACCATCCAAGCCCTTCAAGACGCCTGGCAGTCATTTTTGATTTTCGTTCCCAAACTGTTAGGGGCGCTCATTATTTTTGTTATCGGCTGGTTCATTGCGATTGGCATAGGGCGACTCGTTGCTGAAATTTTAGTTCGGCTAAAATTCAACCAAATTTTTGAAAGGACCGGCTGGAAAGACGCCTTGGAAAAAGCTGAATTAAAAGTTAATCCGGCAGAGTTTATCGGGGCTATTTTTAAATGGATTTTGGTTATCGTATTTTTATCAGCGGCGGTTGACGTTTTGGAACTTTCTCAATTTGCGGTTTTGCTGAATCGTTTGATTGGCTGGCTTCCGAACTTGATTGTTGCCGTTGCTATCTTTGTCGTTGCTATTATTGTGGCTGATATTATAGAAAAGGTTGTCAGGGCAAGCGTCAAAAAAATCGGAGTGGATTACGTTGGATTTTTGGGGACGATTTCCCGCTGGGGAATTTATATCTTTGCCGGTTTGACGATTTTGTCCCAATTGGGAGTTGCGTCAGCAATTACTAATGCCGTTGTTTTTGGTTTTGTCGGGATGCTCGCTTTGGCTTTGGGTTTGGCTTTCGGACTGGGAGGAAAAGACGCTGCGGCAAAAATAATTGAAGAATTGAAAGAGAAGATTTCCGAAAAGTAATTTAGCTAAGTAATTTTAATCGGAATCCCTTCGTACTATTTTTGGTGTGGAAAGGATTTAACCCTTGACAAAGGTTTTGGGTTTGTTAAAATTAAAATAGAAATGGATATGAGAAAAGAAGTGAATATCTTAAACAAAGGAAGCGGTTGAATTCTGCCATTTTAGATTGTGGACAGAAACCGCTTCTGAGAAGCGGTTTTTGGTTGGAAAGCACTTTGAAAATTGAATATGTGGAACGTACGAAATTACTTTATAATTTCTACGTTCCTACAACGTAAAAATCTTTGATTTTGTACGTTGTGGTTATTAATTGCTAGCTAAGGTAATTTAAGGGCAGATGGAGAATGCCTTGGGATATTGAGGCGAGGAAGGACGTGGGGTGCCTGCGATAAGCTTCGGGGAGGTGGCTACCAACCTTTGATCCGGAGATTTCCGAATGGGGAAACCCAGCGCGACTTAACATCGCGCTACCGCGCTGCTTCGCAGCGCGGGGCGAACCCGCTGAAGTGAAACATCTCAGTAAGCGGAGGAAAAGAGAAAAATTTTTATTCCCCCAGTAGCGGCGAGCGAAGAGGGAAAAGTCGAGAGTTTAGTTGATTAGTTTTTCTAGTTAACTAAGCAGTTGCAAGTCGAATGCGTTCCAGAGCAATCTGGACAGAGCGCAAAAAATTGTGATTTGATTAGCCAAAGGATCCTGGAAAGGACCGCCATAGATGGTAATAGCCCAGTAGGCGAAAATCATCACATGCTCTGAGCATTTGAACTTTAGTACCTCGGGAAATGAAAACCCCGTGGGAAGCCGGCTGAACTACTCAGCCAAGACTAAATACTACGATATCACCGATAGTGCACCAGTACCGTGAGGGAAAGGTGAAAAGCAGGGCGGTGAGCCCGGTGAAATAGAACCTGAAACCATTTTGCCCACAAACAATAGGAACCCAATGAGATATGAAAATTATCTCACTGGGCGACTGTGTACATATTGGAGATCGAACCAACGAGTTCAGGCACTTTCTTTGTCTAAGCGGTTCTGCCGCGCAGGCGCAGCGAAAGCGAGCGTGAAAAGCGCATTTTTAGAAAGTGTTTGAGACCCGAAGCCAAGCGAGCTTGCCATGGCCAGGGTGAGTCCTGCAGAAATGCGGGAGGAGGCCCGAACCCGTGAGCCGTGCAATACTCTGGGATGAGCTGTGGTAAGTAGTGAAAAGCTAATCGAGCTTGGTAATAGCTGGTTCTCCCCGAAATAGCTTTAGGGCTAGCCCCGCCATAATTTTTCTGGAGGTAGAGCACTGGAAAGAATGTCGTGGAGAAATCCAGATATCCTTACCAAACTCCGAATGCCGGAAAAAATTGAGCGGGAGTTAGAACTTGGGCGCTAAGGTCCAGGCTCGAAAGGGAAAGAGCCCTTTTATCTTCATCTAAGGTTCCTAAATTTGAGCTAAGTGTGCTTAAGGAGGTGGGATTCCATTGATAGTTAGGAGGTTAGCTTAGAAGCAGCTATCCTTTAAAAAGTGCGTAACAGCTTACTAACTAAGGGGTCCTGCGCCGAAGATTCATGGAACTAAGCTCAATACCGAAGATAAGAGAACGTACAATTTGCTTTGCAAATTTACGTTCGGTAGGGGAGCGTCGAGCATTCTGCGAAGGCAAGCCGTGAGGATTGCTGGAGAGTGCTCGAGTGAGAATGTTGGTATGAGTAACCGCAATGCCGATGAAATATCGGCACACCGAAAGCCCGAGGTTTCCTTGGCAATGGTAATCAGCCAAGGGTTAGGCGATCCTAAGACGTAGCCGAAAGGCAAAGTCGATGGACAGAGGGTTAATATTCCCTCCCTCCCGTTAGATAAACTTCAAATGACGCAATCAAAGTTTTTGGGAAGGTTATTGGATTCCGAGGCAGAGTAATCTGCCGCCCCAAAGATTAGATTGCCCAGAAAAGTTTGAAATATACTATCTAATGGGATTCGTACCGCAAACCGACACAGGTGGGCCGGTGTAAAAGCACCAAGGTGAACGGGTGAAACCTCGTTAAGGAACTCGGCAAAAAAGTACCCGTAAGTTCGCGATATGGGTTTCCCCCACCACTTTATGTGGATTTCTAAATCACATACAAAGTTTATATTTGCATTGACTTTGTAAAATTAGTTTTGGAAGTCCCTATAAAGTGGTGGGGGGCGCAGCTAAAGTACCTCTGGCGACTGTTTACCAAAAACACAGGTCCCTGCTTAATTAGTAATAAGATGTATAGGGGCCGAGGCCTGACCAGTACTGGTATGTCAAACCTGCCGGTTTCCGCCGCAAGGCGGTGGCTGAGCGGGCTAAGCTCCAGTGAACGTCCGCCGTAACTATAACGGTGTTAAAGTAGCGTAACCCCTTGTCAGGTAAGTTCTGACCCGCATGAAAGGCTTAACGACTTGAGGACTGTCTCAACGAGGAGCCCGGTGAAAATACAATTAGCGTGAAGACGCGCTATACCTGCGGCTAGACGAAAAGACCCCGGGAGCTTTACTGTAGGGTAGCATTGAATTTTGGATTTTGATGCGTAGCGTAGCGGGGAGGCGATGATTTCCGACTTTCGGGTCGGGAGGAGCCGCCAATGAAACACCCGCCTTTAAAATTCTTAATTCTAACCTCCGCCCTTGAGGGCGGGGCAACAGTGCTACTTGGTCAGTTTAAGTGGGGCACTTGCCTCCCAAAAAGTAATGGAGGCGTTTAAAGGTCGGCTACTTCCGGATGGAAATCGGAAGGGTTGGGTAAAGCCAAAAGCCGGCTTGACTGCAAGAGGGATATCTCGCGCAGAGAGGAAACTCGAACTTAGTGAACCGACGGGTTTTCGTAGAAAACCCGGAGATCATCAGACAAAAGTTACCCCGGGGATAACAGGCTGGTAGGGCCCGCGAGTCCATATCAACGGCCCTGTTCGGCACCTTATGTAGAAACATCGGGGTGCTATGATAGTAATATCATATCCCGCATAAAGCTGGACGAAAAACTGACTTATAACGGTGGACCCTTAACGTTTATTATATGTTATAATATTGTAAGAAATAGCAGCGTTATTTACATTCTTAGAGGAATTTTGAATTTATCTTATAAGAAAAGTGTAAACAACGCTATGAATTCTTACATTATATAATAAGCGAAGGCAATACCGTGGGAAGTTTAACTCAGTTTCAAAAATCAATAATTGTAGGATCTATTTTAGGTGATGGATATTTGCGAATAATTCCAAAAAGGAATAATGCTTTCCTTGAGATTAATCATTCCTTTAACCAGAAAGATTATGTTGACTGGAAATACAAAGCACTAAAAGATATTTGCAAATCTTCTCCTAAATTAAGAAAAGGTAACGGGAAAAGGCTGGCTTATCGTTTTTATACAAAACAGCGCGAAGAAATCACAAAATTATGTAATTGTTTTTATAAAAATGGTAAAAAGGTTATTCCCCAAAATTTAGTTATAGATCCTATAATGTTGGCAATTTGGTATATGGATGACGGAAGTAAGTGTAGTAATTCTGATTTTTATCTGAATACTCAACAGTTTGACTTTGATTCTCAAAAAAATCTTATATTTGCTTTAGAAAGAATAGGGTTAAAAGCCAAAATCAATAAGGATAAGAGTTATTTCCGTTTAAGATTTTTGAAATCGTCTATCACCAGATTGAAAAAGACTATTGAAGAAATTATAATTCCTTCGATGAAATACAAAATTGAGTTATAACCCCGTAGAGACTTTCGAAAAACATAACGTTTTATGTGCTCGAAGATAGAAGTTAAAAATTCTTCTATAATACGTCAGCCCTTAAATCTATCGCATTTCGCGATTATGATTTGGTGAAGATATAGTCCAAGCTATTAGAAATAATAGAAAATTGCGATGTCGGCTCGTCACATCCTGGGGCTGTAGAAGGTCCCAAGGGTTGGGCTGTTCGCCCATTAAAGTGACACGTGAGTTGGGTTCAAACCGTCAATACAGAACCCTTGACAGCGAGACACACGGCGGCTTTCACGAGAGATCGTGATCGAAAAAACCGACTAATATCGGTGAAGTCCATTAATTTTTAACTTGTAATTTAGTGGATAATACCGAGGCAATCCATTTTTAATGGAAGCCGTAGAGACTTTTCGCTGTAAAGCGAAAGACGAAAGCTAAAAATTTTCGTAATATGCCGGTCTCCAATATCTTTTGCGAAAGGTGTTGGATGGTGATATAGTCCATACTTGTAGTAATACAAGATAGATATGCGTGAGACAGGTTGGTCTCTATCTACCGCAGGCGGTTGAGTCTTGAGGGATGTTGTCCGTAGTACGAGAGGACCCGGATGAATTGACCTCTGGTCTGCCAGCTGTTCCACCAGGAGCATTGCTGGGTAGCTATGTCAAGTTTGGATAAGAGCTGAAAGCATCTAAGCTCGAAGCCAATCCCGAGATTAGGACTCATAGCTCGGTCGAAGATTACGACCTTGATAGGGCACAGGTGTAAGTCCGGCAACGGATTGAGCCGAGTGCTACTAATAGAGCATAAACCTTAGCTTGCAATTAATGACCATTAATTTTGTTTAGAAATTTGAAAAATTTCCAGTTATAGGAAACCCTTGGTTTCCTATATGCTTAACTTTTTCGACACCTGTCGGAAAAGTTAAGTGAAAATTTATTTTATTTGCATTGTGGGTACCGTAAGGGGCCTATGCCGGGAGTGCTCCACCTGTTCCCATTTCGAACACAGCAGTGAAATCTCCCAAGGCCGATGATAGTGGTTTTTCCGCGAAAGTAGGTAGGTCCCTTACGGTGCCTATAATTTTTTTCCCCGTTAGAAAGAATGGCTTTCTAACGGGTTTTATTTTTGCTAAAATACAATAACTTATGAGAAATAAAATCCTGTTTGCGGTTTTCGGGGTTATAATCTTGGTTTTTTTAAACTTTTTTCAGAGCGGGGTGAAGAATTTTTTCTACACCGTTTCCCTGCCCTTTCAAAAAACTCTTTTTAAAGCAGGCGACTACATTTCTGACTTTTTTGAAACCGTATTGGAAACGAAAAACCTAAAAAGAGAAAACGAGGAGCTGCGGCTTAAAATCCAAGAAGTAATCGCAGAAAATGCAAAATTGCGAGAAATTGCCGAGGAGAATAAAATTTTAAGAGAAGCCCTAAAGGCCAATCCAAAAAGGGACTTTGAAATTTTTATTTCTCAAATAATAAGCAAGAATATCTTATCTTCAGATTCAATTTTAATAAAAGGGGGTTTAGGTGACGGCATTCAAAAGGGCTTTCCTGTGATTAGTCCCGAAAACGTCTTGGTTGGCAAAATTGAAGAGGTCTATAATAATTTTTCAAGAGTTACCCTGATTTCCAACAAAGATTTTTCTTTTGATGTTAGGGTGGTCAACGACCTGAATAAAATCTACGGTTTAGCCAGGGGCAGGGGAAATTCAGGGATTTATCTTGATAAAGTCCAGATGGGAGCCGATATCAAGGATGGGGATACTTTGGTCTCCGCGGCTTTAGGAGGAATTTTTCCCGAGGGGCTTTTGGTCGGGAAAATTAGAAAAGTCATAAAATCAGATACGGAGCCTTTCTGGCAAGCCGAGGTTTCTCCCTTTTTTGACATCAAAGAGATTGAAAAATTATTTATTATTATTGATTTCTGAATTTCAAAAATTCAGAAATCAAAACTTGTTATTAAATGGTGAAGAGAATTTTAATTTTGATTTTATTCTTTTATATTCTGGCTTTATTTCAGACCAGTTTTTTAATTCACTTTAAAGTTTTAAATTTTATTCTGCTATTTATAATTTTTTTTAATCTATTTGAAAAGCCGGAAGAGAATTTCGGTTTAATTTCAGCCCTTATCGGCGGGTTTTTTCTGGACATTTTTTCTGAAAAACCAATCGGATTTTATGTTTTAATTTTGTTTGGTTTTTCTCTTCTAATTAAAATTATTTTAAGAAAGTACATTCAATTGCCGATTTTGGCAAAGCATAAAATATGAATCTGAATCTCGCTAAAAAAAGAATAAAATTTTCCTCTTTAGACGAAATAGCGCCCGAAGAAATTTTTCTCGATTCTTTGGCTCAGAAAAAAGAAAATGATTTTTTTGAAAAAAAGTTCGAGGTCCCCCTTTCAAAAAATATCTCGCGCATATTTTTCGCCTTCATTTTCGTTTTAATTTCCGTCTTGTTTATTAATAATTTCAGGTTTCAGGTGCTGGAGCGGGATAAATTTTTGGCTTTGGCCGATGGAAACAAATTCATAATTCAGAAAGTCAGAGCCGAAAGAGGCATAATCTATGACCGGAATTTGCGACAGCTGGTTTTCAATCAGCCGAGTTTTGATTTAGTTGCAGAAAAATCTAATTTGCCAAAAATTGAGCAGGAAAAATTTAAAATTCTGAAAGAGGTTTCTGGAATAATAAAAAAAGATTTTGCGACCCTGAAAAAAGAAATTGAAGAAAGCAGAGGGGCAGAAATTTTAGTTTCCGAAAACCTCGATTATCAAACACTGCTTATCTTAGAAACGAAAATTAGGGAGCTCCCGGGTTTCCAAATTAAAAATAACACCGTCAGAGATTATTTAGATGGCGAAATTTTTTCTCATGTTTTAGGATATAAAAGAAAAACCGGTCGAACTGCCGGACTGGAAAATTATTATGACGAAGCCCTGAAAGAAAAGCCAGGCGAGATACTGAGAGAGAGAGACGCCGCGGGAAATTTGATTTCTCAAAAAATTGTTTCTTTGCCCGAATCAGGAAAAAGTTTAATTTTGACTTTAGATTCTCAATTGCAGAAAAAAATTTATGAGGAATTGGGGAAAGCCTTAGAAAGTGCCGGAGTAAAGGTTGGGGCGGCAGTGGCTCTAGACCCGAAAACCGGCGAGGTGTTATCCCTGGTTTCTTTTCCAAGCTTTGACAACAATCTTTTTTCAAAAGGAATGTCGACAAAAGATTGGGAATTAATTGAAAAAGAAAATCTTCTTTTTGATAATGCGATTTCCGGCGGCCATCAAGCCGGTTCAACCATCAAGCCATTGCTGGCTGTTGCCGCCTTAGAAGAAAAGATAATTTCTCCGGATAAAAAATTGACGCCTCAGAGGGGACGGGGAAAATCGTTATTCGGAATCGTTGGGACCCAAATAAGTTTCAGGAATTTACTGATTGGAAAATTCATGGTTTAACCGATATGAGAAAGGCAATTGCCCAATCAGTTAATGTCTATTTTTACACTATCGGCGGAGGATACGGGGACCAGGATGGTTTGGGGCCGAGCAGAATTAAAAAATATTTAGAACTTTTTGGCTGGGGGAATAAAACTCAAATTGATTTACCGGAAGAAAAAGGAGGTCTCCTTCCTGACCCGGAATGGAAAAAAACTTATTTCAAAGAAAAGGTTAATCAAATTTGGTATGACGGTGATACCTACAATCTTTCTATCGGTCAGGGTTACCTCAAAGTGACTCCTCTCCAGATGGCAGTTTCATATTTGCCAATCGTTAATGGAGGCAAACTTTTAAAACCAAAATTGGCGAAGGGCATCTTAGATTCCAATAAAACTTTAGTTGAAGTAATAAAGCCGGAAGTTATCAGGGAAGGGTTTATAAAAGATGATAATTTAGAAGTTGTTCGGCAGGGGATGAGAGGGGCCGTAACAAATGGTTCTTGCACAGATTGGTTGAATAATTTACCATTTCCTACCGCCTGCAAAACCGGAACTGCTCAGACGGGAAAATTTGACCCCGCTGATAAAAAAAATTATTTTAATGCTTGGACTGTTGTTTTTGCTCCTTATGATGAGCCGGAAATCGTCCTGGTGATATTTGTAAAAGAGGTCAAAAAAGCTCACCCCACCGTTATGCCCGTAGCCAAATCCGTTCTGGAATGGTATTTTAGCCGTTAATTTTGACTAAAAAGCAAAATTTAGTTAAAATAAGCAATATGCCCCGTAGTAGAATTTCCAAAAAGTTTTTTATGCCGTTATGAACTCTACGGGGTAGTCACGAAAAGTTGAAATATTAATTGTTAATAAAGCGTGGTTTCCAAAAAACTTTAAGGCATAATTGGAAATTTCACTACGGGGTATGGCGACAATTGACGAACTAAAGAAAATTAGGGCAAAAAAGCTGGAAGTAATCAAAAAGGCGGGGTTAAATCCTTATCCTCAAAGCGTAAAAAGAACCCATAAAATAGGGGAGGCGCTAAAGCATTTTTTAGAGCTTGAGCAATCAAAAAAAGAGCTCATTTTGGCAGGCAGAATCAGAAATTTGCGGATTCACGGAAAAGCAACCTTTTTTCATCTGGAAGACGGGACGGGAAAAATCCAGGCGTTCTTTAGGGAAAATCGGCTGGGCGAAGAGCAATATAAATTTTTTTTGGATAATTTTGACATCGGCGATTTTGTTGAAGTTAGGGGAGCGCTCTTGGAAACAAAAACCGGCGAAAAAACAATTGAGGCGGCCGATTTTAAAATTTGGCAAAATCGCTCAGGCCTCTGCCCGAAAAATGGCATGGTTTAAAGGATGTTGAGGAAAGATTCAGAAAGAGATATTTGGACTTAATTTTCAGCCCCGAAGTAAAGAATAAATTTGAAATTCGCTCCCGAGTCATAAAAGAAATAAGAAATTTTTTGGAAAGAGAGGGCTTTATTGAATTTGAGACGCCAATTTTGCAGCCCATGTATGGAGGAGCCAAGGCAAGGCCATTTAAAACCCGCCTGAACGCTTTGGATATTGATTTATATTTAAGAATTGCCCCCGA
>JAGUVE010000011.1 GCA_020063075.1 Parcubacteria group bacterium
AATATGAAACAAATATTTTTAGTTATTGTTTTAGTAATTGCAGTTTTGGGAATTTATTTTATTGTTAAAAACCCCAAAAATAATAAAGCGTCCGAAGTGAATCCCAATACCCCCAATACTTATGAAATTCAAGGTATGAAAATAGAGGTTTTAAAAGAGGGGACAGGGGAGGGTTCAAAAAATGGCGCTCGGGTTGCGGTTCATTATACGGGAACTTTAGAAAATGGCGTAAAGTTTGATTCTAGCGTTGACCGGGGAGCTCCTTTCTCTTTTACCTTAGGGGCCGGACGGGTGATAAGGGGCTGGGATTTGGGGGTTTTGGGAATGAAAGCAGGCGAAAAACGAAAATTAACGATTCCTCCCAATCTTGCGTATGGAGAAACCGGCACGCCGGGCGGGCCCATTCCGCCAAACGCCACCCTCATATTTGAAGTTGAGCTTTTAGGAATTAACCAATAATTTTATGAGCACGCCTACTATTGCCACTTTGGGCAGTCATTCCTGCCTTCAAATTTTAAAGGGCGCAAAAGAAGAAGGATTCAAAACCCTGGCCGTTGTTTTGCCCCGGCTGGAGAAATTTTACCGGGGTTTTTCTTTTATTGACGAAATTGTAAAAATAAATTCCTGGAGCGTCTTTCCAAAGATTGAAAAAAAATTGATTAAAAAAGACGCGATTTTGATTCCTCACGGTTCTTTCGTGGCTTATCTCGGAGAAAATATAAATAAAAATTTTAAAGTTTCTTATTTTGGCAACAGAAAAGTTCTTGATTGGGAAGGGGACAGACGGAAACAAAGGAAATGGTTAGAGGCGGCCCGGATTAACGTGCCGAGAGAGTTTGGCCGCGGCGAAAAAATTGACAGGCCGGTAATTGTGAAATTTTACGGAGCGCAAGGCGGCAAAGAATATTTTACGGCTCATTCGCAAGAAGAATTTCAGCATAAAATCAAGGGCTTTCAAGGAAGAAAATTTATAGTTCAAGAATACGTGATAGGGAATCCAATATATATCCACTATTTCCATTCGTTGCTTTTTAAAGAGACAGAAATTATGTCCGTTGACAAAAGATACGAGACCAATGTCGATTCTCTCGGACGCCTGCCGTTAAAGGGCCAGAAAGACATTGAAATTGAGCCGTCTTTCGTGGTTGTCGGCAATATACCCCTTGCCTTGCGCGAATCAATGCTCGTGGAAGCGCTTGATATGGCAGAACGTCTTGTCGCGGCATCAAAAAAATTGATTGACAAACGCGGCATCTGGGGGCCGTTTTGTCTAGAAACAGTTGTTACGCCTGACCAAAAATTTTATGTGATTGAAATTTCCTGCCGCATAGTCGCCGGCACCAACATTTTTGTCCCATATTCGCCATACACTTATTTTAAATACGGAGAACCGATGAGCACCGGCCGCCGAATTGCCAAGGAGATTAGAATCGCGCTCGGACAAAATAAGTTGAAAAACGTCCTGGGATAAAATTATGGACATCTCAAAGGTTATTCAACAATATGAGCGGAAAAATTTAACCATCGGGGTTATCGGCAGCCACTCGGCTCTTGATATTTGCGCCGGAGCGAAAAAATTCGGGCTGAAGAATTTAGTGGTTTGCAAGAAAGGCAGGGAAAAAACCTATGATTTTTATTATAAGGCAAAGTCAGGGGGAAAGTTTGGCTGCGTGGACGAGGCCCTCGTTTTAGAGAGTTTCAAGGATATTCTGCTTAAAGAAAATCAGGAAATTTTGCGCCGGAAAAATGTAATTTTTGTTCCTCATCGGTCTTTTGAGGTCTATTTGGATTTTGATTACAAGGCGATTGAAGAGGACTTCGCCGTGCCGATTTTTGGAAACCGTTATCTTCTTAAAACCGAAGAAAGGGGAGTGTCGCCGAATCAATATGATTTGCTTGAAAAAGCGGGAATTAAAACGCCGAAAATTTTTGCTTCGCCCGAAGACATTGACCGGCCCGCGCTCGTTAAAGTTCTTGAAAAAGAAAGGGGATTTGAGCGGGCTTTCTTTTTGGTCTCAAACCCCGAAGAATATCGCCAAAAAAGCGGGGACTTGCTGGAAAAAGGGATAATCAGTAAAACAGCCTTGGAGAAAAGCGTAATTGAAGAGTTTATTTTAGGAGTCCCTGTTAATTTGAATTATTTTTATTCGCCGGTTTTTGAAAGATTGGAATTTTTGGGTTCTGACACCAGGAGGCAAACAAATCTTGATGGATTTTTGCGACTGCCAGCAAATATGCAAAAAGAAGCGGAAAAATACAGCCGCCTCACTTTTGAAGAAGCGGGCCACATCGCGGTAACAATGTTGGAGTCGTTGCTTGAGCAAGTGTACGAAATCGGCGAAAAATTCGTTGAAGCGGCAAAAAAATTTTACCCGCCCGGGGTCATCGGGCCATTTGCTTTGCAAACTTGCATCACTCCCGGCCCGCCAAAAAAGGACTTCGTGGTTTTTGATGTAAGCCCCAGGGTTCCGGGTTCCCCCGGAATAAAATTTACGCCGTATTCAAGCTATCTTTTCGGTGAAAATTTATCGGTCGGGGAAAGAATCAGCATGGAGATTAGGGAAGCGAATAAAAATAGCCATTTGTCAAAAATTGTCACATAGAGAAAAATGTTAGTTGAGAGTCGGAAAACCGCTATTGACTTGCTTGCTTGATATTTTATATAATATAATAAAATATGAAAAAAATTATAGTTTTATTACTTTTAATTTTCGTTTCTATTTTGATTTTTGGCGCTCAAAGGACCAAAAAAATAGAAGCCGGCGCAAGCGATAACGTTTCCGGTTTTGCCTGGTCGGAAAATATCGGCTGGATTTCTTTCAATAATACAACCGGCGGCGGCGCGACAAACTATGGAGTCAATATAGACCCATCAAACGGCATTTTTTCAGGGTATGCCTGGTCAAGAGGAACCGACGCGGACGTTGGGGGAGTCGGCTGGATTAGTTTTGCTGATTTTGACGGCGATGGGGACGTCGATGCTAATGATAAAAATATTTCTGGTTCTCCCTGCGCTCCTAATTGCGAGGCAAAACTTGATTTGGGAACAAATGAAGTTTCCGGCTGGGCAAGGGCTCTATCCGCAACCAATACTGCTGTAAGCGGCGGCTGGGATGGCTGGATAAAATTAAGAAGCACAAATTACGGCGTTTCTTGGGATTCTTCTGCTCAAGAATTAAAGGGCTGGGCTTGGGGAGGAGATGATTCCACCAGCACGGCGGTAGTTGGCTGGATTAGTTTTAATCATAAGAATTGCGACACCGATGGCGACGGTACAATGGAAGCTGGAGAAGGCACTACTGGATGTCCACCGGTTGGCACTTCTATCACAACTTACAAAGTCCTTGCTCAGGTCAACAATCTTCCTTCCGCAATTAACCTTCCTGTCACGGTGGGTGAGTATTGTTTTGCCAACTCTCCGCCAATTATTCTTTCTTGGAATTTTTCTGACCCCGGAGACACCCAAAGCGCCTATCAAGTCCAAACAGCCACTAATCTTAGTTTCACGCCCACAACCACTGATTCTGGCAAAGTTACTGGCCCGAGTGGCGCTTCCACAAATATCACACCTATTTTGTCTTACGGAACAACCTATTATTGGCGAGTAAAGGTTTGGGATAGTAAAGGCGCTTCTTCCAATTGGGCGGCAACCGACACTTCCTTTACGACCGCGGCGCATGCATATCCCAGAACTAACTTTACTTTTTCACCCTCTTTTCCGACGGTTAACGAAGTAATTCAATTTACCGACCAAACCGTTTTCTATGACGGAGCTACGGGCTGGAGTTGGAATTTCGGGGACGGCGGCGCGACCACAACCCAAAACCCAACCCATTCTTACTCAAAGAATGGCACATACTCAGTAACTCTTAATGCTTCTGACGATATCGGCAATTGCTCAATCTCAAAAGACGCTAAAGCTTCTTCTCCTCCTCCCAAATGGAGAGAAATTCCCCC
>JAGUVE010000054.1 GCA_020063075.1 Parcubacteria group bacterium
ACCATTTATGTATATCTTCATAAATGAATTATCATACGTAAAGACCCAATGCTGCCAAGCATTCAACGTAATAGCAGTATTTGCAGACATCTCTACTACTCCTGGAGTGTATATTCTAAACCAGGGTATGTTGTAACTACTAAAAAAATAAACACCATAAGAAGAGGCAATCCCTTTACCAAACATTACATCAACGGTAGCGTGAGGTCCTTTAACCTTTCTCTCCACCCACGCCTCAATCGTAATTGCATTTGTGATATTCAAACTCGTCGTATTCCCAGCATCAACATAATCATCCACGCCGTCAAACTGCAAGGCGTTTCCGAATTTGCCAGTGGTTATTTTATTGGTTGCTCCATCGCCTGTAGAAAGGGTTCCGGTGTTGGCTTGGCCTGATGTATCAGCAATCGCTGAGTTGTGGCTGGCTGATGCCTCTTCCATCCTCCACTCACCCACTAAACCCGTGTCTCCGCTATAAGAGTAGCTTTGGCTGCTGCGGGTATTTTCAAAACTGCTTGAACTGGCGGCGCTCGGATTGCCGTAGTAAAGATAAATCGTGCTTGTTGAGTTTCCGGTCAGAGTAGGAACTTTAACCCAGACCGTAGAAGTGGTAGTGGTTGAGGCGGTTTCAATCCAGTAAGACAGGGTTGTTGTGCAGGAAGAATCGGTGAGGCGCAAATCAGCCAGGGTTGAAGAGGCCTTGGAATAATCAAAGTTAGAAGGAGTGAGTTCAATTTTAACTTGATAGTCAGTAAGAGTAGAAGTTGAGTTTTGAATAGGAATTGCTTTCCGGTAGCTCCAACCAGAAAGCCAAGATTCTCCGGCTGCTTGGGTTTGCTGAATTTCCAAATACGGCGGCGTCGGAGAAATCCGCACGGGCAAAAACAACCCAACAATTAACTGAAGAATCAAAATAAATATCAGCCAAGAAGAAATCATCGGCTTTGAGTATTTTGAGTATTGAAAAATTACTCTGCTTTTAATCCTCTTAGCCATTTTTTGTTATTATATAATCAATATCCTTGTTAATAAATTTATCAATTAAAAGAGCGAGTAAAAGCGAGAAAAAGGCGCCGGCTATCGCGTCTTTTGGAAAATGGAATCCTGTATAAATTACCGAAAGCCCGACTGAAAAAGCCAGAATCAAAAGAGGAAAGCCCAATTTTGGGTTTTTTAAAAAAATCGGCAGGGCGAAACCAAATGCAAGCATTGTCGTTGTTGAAGGAAAAGACAGGGTGCTGGTATGAAAGGGGCCGATAATTCTTGCGTCCAAAATTTCATAAGGTCTCGGTTGGGAAAATAAAAATTTCAAGATATTGCCGATGATGTAAAAAAGGGGGCCCGAAATTAGAGAAACAAAACCGAGTTTTCGATATTTTTTTAGGAAAAGCATAAAGAAAGGAACTAAGGGCAGTAAAAAGAAAACCGGAATCAGAATTTTTAGGAAAACAAAGTCCAAGATTGGGTTGGCAAGTCCCCTATTTATAAAAAGGAAAATTTCTTTGTCGCCGAAAATAAAATCAAGAACGGTCAAGAAAACTAAACTTAAAAGCAAATAGAAAATATTTTTCTTTGGCATACTGATTCTTTATTCAATTTTAGCATCTTTCACCCGGTAGTGCAAATTTGACCGCCTTCGGCGACTTATCCCGACTTCGTCGGGATGTCAAATTTCTACTACCGGGTTTCAGAAAGACGCAAAAAGGGCCACACATTGAACAAAACTTTGCTTTTTTTAACTGCGGATTTTTTTTGCATTCTTTTTTTCTCAACTCCAAAAATTTTTTCCGGTCAATGGCGTATTTTGACATTTCTTCCCAATTTACTTTCGCCCTCGCCTTTGCCATTTTATAATTTCTTAAAATTGCTTCTTTATTTCCCCTGGCGATATCGGCAATGTGGGCGGCGATTTTAGCCACAACCACACCCTCCCTTACGTCGTCAACATCGGGCAAACCGATGTGTTCCTTGGGCGTGACATAACAAAGAAAGTCCGCTCCTTTCCAGCCGGCCAAAGCCCCGCCAATGGCGCAGGCAATATGGTCGTAGCCCGTCGCAATATCGGTCGGCAGAGGACCCAAAACATAAAATGGTGCGTCTTTACAATATTTTTTTTCCAGTCGGACATTCAACTCAATCTCGTTTAGGGGAATATGACCCGGCCCCTCAATCATTACCTGAACCCCGAAGTCCCTGGCTTTTTTTGCCAGTTTTCCCAAAATTTTCAATTCCTGGATTTGGGCTTCATCGGTGGCATCGGCAAGACAGCCGGGCCTTAAACCATCGCCCAAACTTAGCGTAACGTCGTACTCCTTCGCTATTTCAAGTATTCTTTCAAAGTGCTCGTAGAGAAAGTTTTCTTTCTTGTGGTGCTTCATCCAGCTGAGCATAAATGACCCCCCGCGGCTTACGCACCTCATCATTCTTTTTTTTATCAGGGGAAATGCCTTTTTTGTCACGCCGGCGTGAACGGTCGCAAAATCAACTCCGTCTTTTGCCTGTTTTTCAAACGCTTTGAGATAATTTTCAATATCCAAAGCCAACACTCTTCCTGCCTCAACTAACGCCTGGTAGATTGGCACGGTGCCGAAAGGAACCTCGCAATTTTCAATGATTTCTCTTCTTATTTCATCTATGTTCTTAGTCGTGCTTAAATCCATTATTGTATCGGCCCCGGCCTCAATTGCCGCCTTTAATTTTTTTAGTTCTGTTTTCAGGTCGGATTTTATGGGCGAGGTGCCGATATTGGCGTTAATTTTTATCCTTAACCCCCGGCCAATGCCGATTGGCTTTAAATTTTTATGTTCTTTGTTCGCCGGAATAACAACCTGTCCCTCAGCCACTTTCTTTCTCAGTTCCTCAATTCTGACCTTCTCCTCTCTGGCAATAATTATCATTTCCTTTGTCCTTTTTTTATTTTTCGCCGCCTCAATTTGAGTTATAATCATATTCCCCATTCTAACAAAAAAAGTTGCTTTAGCAACCCTTTTTTAGAAATAAGCGAAGCAAGCACCAACTAATATCTTTTGAATATTTCTTCTCTTCCGTCTTTTATGAGCCGCGCTTCCACTTCCAGCATTTCTTCAATTCCGGAGGTTTTTATTTTTTCTTTTAACAATTCGTCAACCTGAAAGATGCCGGCCGGGTTTGACATTAAAATTATTATTTTGAGCGGCTTTTCTTTTCCCGCAAAAACCTCCACCCTTTCAATGGCTAATGCCGATACCGAATGAACGTTGACGCTTCCAATCCGGTACGGAATTCGCGCTCTCCCCTTTTCCATATCCAAGGCGTCGGCGACTTTCACCACCCCGGCTTCAATCGTCAGGGGTTTGACTTCGGGCTCATGAGAAAAAATTGTATGCAAAATTTCATATTTTACCACGGTCTTTTCTTCCTCTTTTCTATAAATGCCTCCTATTAAATTATCAATTATCGGGAAGGCAAAAAGGATTGATAAAATTTCGTGCCCTTCCCGATGGACGCTGTGGCCAATGTCGTGCAAAATCGCCCCCGAAACCACTATTATTTCGGCATCTTCCTGCTTTAAACCGTAATTTTTAACTACGCTCGGAATGACTCCCCTTCCAATCAGTGTCCTCAGAATTTTCAGGGCAATGTTAGATATTATTTTAATATGAACGGGCCCGTGGTCGTTATAGCCCAGCCGGTCTATGGCGTTGATGTTTGACATTTTTAAGAGCGTATTCAAAACCTTATCTCTCCTTACTTTTGAGATTAATTTTTCCAGCTTCTTGTTTCCCTCAAAGGGAATATTAAATTTTGGCAGATTTTCTTTTGGCATAGAAAATTGTTTTTACCCCGTAGTGAAATTTGGACAGGACTTCGTCCCTTTTTTGTCCCGACTTCGTCGGGACAGTCCAAATTCTACTACGGGGTTTATTCTTCGCCGGGTCGACGGCTCAGGGTATAGGTGCCGTCTGCGTTGTGGGTCAACGTCCAGTCCTGGTCATAATCGTCCTCAAAATGGGAGGAGCCGTTTAGGCGAGCCGCGTCAAAAATGGTTTTTGCTTCCCGGTATTGCAAGTCCTCCCGCAAATAGTTTATTCCGAGGCGGTCGCTTTCCTCAAAATTTACATAAAAGCCGTAAACCGTTTCTTTATTCATGCCCGGTAGAAGAATTTTGAATGGGCTTTGCCCAGTAGT
>JAGUVE010000050.1 GCA_020063075.1 Parcubacteria group bacterium
CGGGGAAATTATATTTTCTGCCAATAAACCAAAAGCTTTGAAAATTCTTATATTTATCGGCCAGTTTTTCAATTTCCGGCGCCGATTTCAAAACCCATCGGGCAAAGTCAGGTAATTTTGAAAGCTCGGAAACAATTCGCTCCCCTGTAACCAAAGACATTTCTCTCTGTCTTCCCAGATAAACGGTAAGCATGCTCAACGTCGCCAATTGACCTAAAAATGCTTTTGTAGAAGCCACGGCAATTTCGGGTCCTGAACGAATATAAACCCCGGCATCGGTTTCCCTCGCCTGAGAAGAGCCGACGACATTAGTTATTCCAACCGTTAAAATCCCCTTCTTTTTAAGCTCTCTCAGGCAGGATAGCGTATCGGCCGTTTCTCCGGATTGAGAAATAAAAATCGCGGCTGTTTTTTCATCAAGAATTGATTTCCGATAGCGAAATTCGGAAGCAACATCAACTTCGGTTGGAATTCCGGCATATTCCTCGATCATATATTTGCCAATTCTGGCGGCATAGTTTGCCGTTCCGCAGGCAATCAAAATCAACCGATTAATTTTTTTAAGTTGGGTCAAAACCCTATCCAGTCCTCCCAATTTAACCGTCCCTTCCTGGAGCAATAATCTCCCTCTCGTTGCGTTTTCAATGGCTTCCGGTTCCTCCATTATCTCCTTTAACATAAAATGCGAATATCCTCCTTTTTCCGCTTCCTCGGCGGTAAATTCCAAAAATACGGGGATTTTCTCCTTAATAACGCGGAGGTCGTCTTGGCCGATTGTTGCTATTTCATAATCATCCAGATTAATAATTCTCCGGGCGTAGGGAGCGATGGCAACCGGGTCGGAAGCGACGATGTATTCTTCCTCATTTATTCCGATTAAAAGAGGAGAAGAGAGACGGGCGGCTATGAGCTTTTGGGGGTCATTTTTATTCATTATCAAAAAACCATAAGTGCCCCGAATTTCTTTTAATGCCTTCCTCACCGCTTCTTCCAAACTGCCTTCAAAATAACTTTCAATTAAATGAACGGCAACCTCGGTATCTGTTTCTGAAGAGAATTTGTGTCCTTCCATCATCAGTTTATTTTTCAACTCCTGATAATTTTCAATAATTCCGTTATGAACTAAAAAAATATTTTTTCCGCAATCCCAAAATGGATGCGCGTTTTCTTCGGAAACCTTGCCGTGGGTTGCCCACCTTATGTGACCCAAGGCCCAATTTCCTTTTAAAGATTGATTTTCCAATTTTTTCTCTAAGTTCTCCAATTTTCCCACCGATTTCAGACAAACTAAATCAGACCCGTTGCCAACTACAACACCGGCTGAATCATATCCGCCGTAACTCTGACGTCTCAGTCCGTCCATTATTATGGGCAAGGCGTCTTTTTTACCAACGTATCCTGAAACTCTACACATGATTAAACCACGATATTAATTAATTTTCCGGGGACAAAAATCAACCTTTTAATTTCCTCTTCCCCGAGCCATTTTTTAACTTTTTCCCGCGAAATTGCAAGCTCTTTTGCTTTTTTTTCAGAAATTTTTGCTTCAACTTCAATTTTATCCCGAACTTTTCCATTGACCTGAATGATTAAAGTGATACTCTCTTCTTTAATAAATTTTTGATTATATCGGGGCCATTTTTGCTTGTGAATAGAATCTTTTATATTAAAGAAAGACCATAGTTCTTCGGTTAAATGGGGCGCAAACGGAGCAAGCAATTTAATAACTAATTTCAAATTTCTAATTTCTGATGATGGTTGCGTTTCTAATTCATTAACTAAAGTCATTAAAGATGAAATGGCAGTATTGAACTTAAAATTTTCAATATCTTCAGTAACTTTTTTAATGGTTTTGTGCAATAACCTTTCTAATTTTGAATTTTGAATTTTGAATTTTGAATTTGTTTCGGATTTCGGATTTCGTCTTTCGGCTTTTTCAAAAATCCTCCAGACCTTTTGCAAAAATCTTGCGCACCCTTCAATGCCTCTCGGGTCCCAAGCAGTTGTCGCTTCAAAAGGGCCCATAAACATTTCATAAAGCCGGAGGGTGTCGGCGCCGTATTTTTTAACCGTCTCATCAATGGGTATGACGTTTCCCTTTGATTTTGACATTTTTTGGTTATCAGGGCCCAAAATGGTTCCCTGGTGACGCAGTTTTAAAAATGGTTCTTTAAAATTGAGACGCCTTAAATCCTTCAAGACCTTAGTGAAAAATCGGGCATAAAGAAGGTGCATTACCGCATGTTCCGCTCCGCCGACATAAAGATTAACCGGCAGCCATCTTTTTATTTTTTCCTTTACCGCAAATTTTTTATCGTTTTCAGGGTCAGTATACCTTAAGAAGTACCAAGAGGAGCAAACAAAAGTGTCCATAGTATCGGTTTCTCTCTGAGCTTCTCCTTTGCATTTTGGGCAAACCGCATTAACAAATTTTTTTGATTTAGCCAAGGGCGATCTTCCTTCGCCAGTCGGTTTAAAGTCTTTGATTCTTGGTAACAAAACCGGCAGGTCTTTTTCTTTAACTGCCTGCCAACCGCATTTTTTACAAAACATCGTCGGGATCGGAGAACCCCAATATCGCTGGCGGGAAATCAGCCAATCCCTCAATTTGTA